>CBDUUJ010000528.1:0-2083 GCA_965370205.1 uncultured bacterium | reverse complement strand
TTCGAGGGATTCCCGCAATTCACCGGATTCGATGTCTGCGGAATTGTGATCACTTCCGGAAATATAACCGGATTCAGCGACCCCGATCTTGTCGTTGCCGGTGAAGGCGACACCCGATTAACAAATCCCGACGGTCTCACCCGCTGGTGGAATCCACGCGAATTCCCATACAATGAAGACACACCATTGTGGGGATACATTGACGGCGGCAGGGGCACACCGGACGAGATCGCGAACTACACGGCGACTCTCAACGGCTACAAATATCATGCCGACGGATTGAGTGTCCATGATGATCTTATTGATTTGGATACATCCACAAGAGGTTCGTTCAGCGCCGGCTCAGCGCATACTCGTCACTATACAATCGAACTCGATGCGGGACTGGTTTTCAACTATGCCGTTGATGCGTGCTGGCTTCCTCCTGAAGGCGATCCACCCATTATCGTTCCCGACAGTTTCCCTGAAAGCGCGAATCGCGAGGAGCCATGGCTGATTGAAATCAACGTCACAGATAACACGCTCTATTATGATCCCTCCACCGGCGACAGCGGCGGCGATCTTGGTCTGGATATTGACTGCTACGACTGGTTCGATGCGGATCAGAATACGGTTCGAGTCGAGAGTCCCGGCATCTTCGATCCTGTAACATCCAGCGTTCCGGTTGGCGGAACCGATGTGTACTCAACTTACCATGTGGATATTTCTCCAACCGATCTGATATCCGCTGACCCGATCACCATCTGGGTATCCGCTGAGGCGGGGATGGATTACGACGGCTGGTTGCCGGGTAAAACAACAGCCGCATACCATCCTCCCTTCGATGTCGATGTCGAACTTCTCGAGCCGCAGATTCCGGAACTTATTCTGGTATGGAGCGATGAAGGATTTATCGATCACGGCAGCCGGGTTTCGTATAATGATATCGAACCCGCATTGATCCTGGACGGCAGCGGTGATGTGCTGTGTTCGTTCTCATATTGGCGGGAGGATACCCCCGGTCATTATACGAACTATGTCCGTTATTCAACATCCACCGATAACGGGTATTCATTCTCCTATGCTGTCATGGGCGGATGGAGTTCTCATGGTGGTCCGGTTAGCCTGGGCAACGTATACAACAACAAATACACTCTTGGATCCAATGGCCTTGCGTTCCAGTCATATCGATGTCCCGCCGGACATGCGCTGGGTGCGACTCCATATTTTGATCCACATGAGGAAACACGCTCGCACAGCGGGACCTTGATGAGCCATGCCGGTGAGATGATGTACACGTCCGAAGGCTACCCGATGATGTTCGGTGATAAGACATGGGAAAAGAATGGGATCATCGTGATGCAGCGCGGCGATTATCCTAACCAGGGCGGCACCGGTACCTGGCCTGTATACCAGGGAGTGAAATACACTCTGGTCGATGAGCCGACACTAAACTGGCTCAGTATCGCACGTTCCGAAGCGAAAACATCCGACGGTATCTGCCACCTGATTTTCTGGCACGCAGGATTACCTTACATCAGAATGATTTCATCAACCGATATCTCCGGTACAAGCTGGGCCGAACCGATATCTGTTTTTGAAGGGCTTGCCGAAATCTGGGTCGGCGCGAGTGATCCCAGCCTCTGGATAGACGACAATGATACCTTCCACACTGTGTTCGCAGCCGAGGACTGGATGGGCAGCTATCACCTTATGTATGGCTCATCCACCGATGGTGAGGACTGGGACGAAATGAGTTCGTTTACTGACATCATGACAGTCCCCGTGACTGACGGCCTGAACGACACTCATGTCACGGTCTTCGACGCGTTCGATTTCACATGGGTTTTCGTATGCTACGAAACCGCGGGCAATGTTTTCTGCATGTACAGGGAAATTTCGCAGAGTAATTTCTCCGATCCGATCCAGGTGAATATTAACGCGCCCGCCGCGCTCCCGGATATTTATCCGAACGGAAATCTCGGCGCGGTTTTCGCCTACCAGGCGGATGACGGCACCGGCAACGACCTGACCGACATCTACTACCGCGTCGCGGAATGGGAAGAGGATTAAATTCGGCATCTGAAAAAGAAGTTATTAAGAT
>CBDUUJ010000527.1:0-2084 GCA_965370205.1 uncultured bacterium | reverse complement strand
CCCGCAGATCCCTGATTAATTCATCGTTGTAGAAAGCAAAAACAAAATGTCCCCGAATATGAATGATTTTTTATCTATTAGGATCGGTCTTAATGCACCGCACGGCATGATTCATCCAGCACCCACAAACATCAGGATGATGTTTGAAGGTGCCACCCATATCAGACGCTTCTTTGCTATTTTTATCAATCGCGCCTTTTTCAATAACCCCTGACGATCATGGTTCCGTGATATAAAGCCATAAACACCGTATAATGCACAAATAAGCGATGCAGTTTTTGAATCGAATAGATGGGAAGCATCCGGACTGGCTGCCGCTGCTGCTGCTTCTACTGCTGAGCGTGGGATTTTTCTTCCCGACCCTTTTCATGGGACGGGCGGCGGCAATCAACAGCGGCAGGAATTTCGAACCCTGGCGCTCAGTCAGGATAGATAACGGCGAGGGAACGGTCACCGTTCCAAATAATGTGCCTGTCTATCACTGGGATGCTCCGGAGGGATTCGCGGACGATCTTAACCGGCAGTTTATCCCGTGGGGACTATACTCGCAGGAGAGAATCCGCTCGGGAAGCTGGCCTCTCTGGAACCCGCATCTGGCCTGTGGTCAGCCGCTCTTCGCGAACCATCAGACCGGGCTTGTCAATCCGGTTATTTTTCTCTGCTATTTAATATTTCCCGGACTGTCGGCATTCACGGCGATTTTCTTTCTCGCATTTTTATTCGCCGGATGGGGAATGTACGCCTACCTGCGCATCCTGGGGCTGGGGCGATGGCCGTCGCTGCTCGCGGCTGTGTCGTATCAGTTTATTCTTGGCTACATACCGACACTTGACACGCTGACTATCGAGAAAGCCCTGTTCCCGTTACTTCTCTATTCGGTCGAACGCCTCATGAGAACACCGGCGGGCAGTGGCGGACTCTGGGCGTTTCTCTCGATCGTGCTCCTCGCGCTGGTCCAGACATCCTGTCACGTGCAGGAAGCGGTTTTTATCTCGTATCTGCTCGGACCCTACATCGTGTTTATCGCCGGCGACCGGGACGCGTTCCCTCACGGGCAGGTATGGAAAACAATCTGGAAGCGTGTTGTTCTCGCGATCGGAATTTTCGTCCCGGCGTTACTTGTCGGGCTTGTCCAGAACCTCCCTACTCTCGAGTTCTACCAGCAGTCAACGCGGTTCATCGGTTTCGAGGAGCAGACCGCGGTGGCGTCCAGCCTTGAGGAGAACCTTACATGGATACAGTCGTTTATGATCGTTTTTCCGAGATTATTCGGCGACTACCTCCGGGAAAATATGCCGCTTGAGCATTATCTTCTTAATTACGGCTACGTCGGGATCGTCTCTCTTCTCGCTGCACCGTTCGCCGGATGGATCGTGCGAACGAAAAGGCAGATATGGTTCTGGCGGATCGCGGCACTGATTTTTTTCATCTCGATTATCTGGAACTGGTTTTATTTCGACCTGCTCTGCAACCTTCCGCTGTTCCGTGTCAGCCTGCAGAAACCGTTCAGCCCGCTGTTTTTCTCGCTGATCGTTCTTGCCGGTCACGGATTCGCGTTTTTTCTCCAGCCTCGGAAAAAGGGAACTCCCGGCAATCGCTGGATGGGTTACACATCGGTGCTGGTTTTCGGATGCGCCCTGAGCCTGGGCGGGATTTTACTGTACGGGTTAATCGCTCCGGACAAGCCATTCGACGGCGAGCAAATGTATGTGTTCGGGCAGATGGGGATCGGAGCGGGTCTGGCGGCGCTGGCATGTCTCGTGGTGGGAATATACTGGCGGATTATAAACAGGCGAAACGGCAAGCTCGATAAATCGGGAAACAGCCGGGGCGTCGCGATTGCCGCGCTGTTCCTGATGCTGGTGATACTAATCGATCTCTGGCCGGTGAAAGCGCATTTCAATCCGTTCGTGCCGAGGGATAAACTTTTCTTTTCCACAGGCTCAATCGAATTCCTGGTTTCCAATCTCGACTGGAAGCAGGGCGATCCGGACGGTCCGTACCGGTTCGGTCGCTCATGGAAGGAGGTTCTTCCGCCGAACACCGGGATGGTTTTCAGGCTCGATGATTTCGGCGGCTACGAT
>CBDUUJ010000526.1:0-2093 GCA_965370205.1 uncultured bacterium | reverse complement strand
CCCGAATCCCGGATCGAAATCAATCGTATTTAAAAACGCACCCATCACATAGATATTATTGAAATCATCGACAACAAGCATTTCGCTGTTACATCCAAATCCCCGCCGATCGCCCCAGTTTCGCACCCATTGAAGTTCCCCGGATGAATCAAGCCTGCCCACAAACGAGCAAGCGATTTGCTCCGGGGGAATTAGTTCAGTACCAGAAAATTCTGGAGTCTGTTGTTCTATTCGACCTGTAAAAAAAACATTGCCATCCTCATCAACAACCACATCGATGCCCTGCTCAGTACCCGATCCTCCCCATGTCGATACATTCTCAAATTGACCGTCGCTGTTCAGTTTCATTACGTAGACATCACGATTCTGTGGGGAAATTCTCTCGACAACCCCACTCCCCGGATCGAAATCGAATTTATCCGAAAAAGATCCCGTGAGATAAACATTGCCTGTGGCATCGACCGCAAGCGCTCTAATATCAAATCGAAAAAATTTCTCTCCCCACGCAGCCACCCATTGAAAATCTCCTTCGGCATTAAATTTACACACATACGCATTATAATGGTTACCACTTGACGTTCTTGTCATGGTTCCTGAACCGGGTTCAAAATCAACCTCCCCCGCATATGCACCCAACACATACACATTTCCCTCATCATCCAGTTCCACATCATCGGCATCATCATTTTTCGGTCCACCCCATGTGTTCTCCCAAACCAGATTGCCCCCGGAATCATATTTACACAGAAAAGCATCATTTCGACCGTTACTCCGACCCGTTGCAATCCACTCTCCCGGGTCAAAATCAACCGTTCCCGCGAACCTTCCAACTATAAATACATTGCCCGACTCATCGACCGTCACATCTTCTCCGTTATCATCCCACATGTCTCCAAATGTAATCGCATAATCCAGTTCCAGTTGATGTTTATAGTTTGCAGGGATAAAAGAGGACTGGTCGTCTGCCGATTGCTGACCGGTATCCGAGTCTTCTCCACATCCGATACAGAATGTAATACCCGTCAGGCTCAACAATATTATCAATATCACAAGGACACGCATAAGCCGGCTCCTTCACAAAAAAATGACCGCCATTAACGGCGGTCATTTTAACACGGTTTAAATCGATAACGCATTTTATTAATCAATTGCAGGAGGGATATTCAGGTCGAAAATAAACAGCTCGTCCTCATTCTCCTGATGCATCGCGCATACAACCGCTCTCTGAAGAGGTACCGGCGGTTCCCTGAACAGAAGAACGCCATCGCGATAGGCATCGGGATAGATATAAAACCACGTCGGAAATAATCTCTCTCCGGGATCTTCAACGAATTCATCCAACTCGACAGGTGAATGCTGTCTGCTGGTAATATCGATCAGCACACTGTCAACATAGGTCAACGAAATATGAACCCGTCTCGGGGAAAGGTTCTGAATTCTGAGCTGGACACGTGTATAGAAACGTCCGTCGATCTCAACACCGCTGTCAAGCGCCAGAAGAGTAATCGCCAGGAGACGTCTTACAATTGTCTTCGGTTTAAAAGTACCCGACACACCCTCCGGAATCACCTGGATCTCCCCGCAGTCCGGACAGTGCCGACTGCCTTTGGGTACCCGGCTGAAACATTTCCGGCAGATTCCCTCGGGTACTTCTCTGGCTCCCTCTCTACCGTATTCCGTACTCAGATCTACTTCCTTCGCACATCGCTCCAGAAATAAATCAAACTGGTCTCTGTCCACGACTCACTTCCTTTCCAGGTTTACAAATGAAACCCCCGGGTAAGAATTACAACTTATAAAAACACAATTGCTCTGCCGGCAACCTCCGGTCGGCAATTATACCACCGCCGTTCCAGGAGTCAAAACTGGACTTTCGGCGCCTCACGAACCTCCGGTTCAGTCACTTCAAACAGCTCCTTCAGTCCGAATCCGCTTATCCCCGCCACTATATTCGACGGGAACATCTGGACCACATTGTTATGGTTCAGAACCGACTCGTTGTATACAGCCCTTGCTGTGGCTATTCCATTTTCTATTTCGGACAATTGCCCCTGCAACTGAAGGAAATTCTGATTAGCCTTGAGATCCGGATA
>CBDUUJ010000525.1:0-2094 GCA_965370205.1 uncultured bacterium | reverse complement strand
TGTATTCAACCGTCGAGATCAGGTTGTTGATCTCGAAATCCATGAACGAAATCGGTCCCGACTGGAGGAAATTTACTACATTGCACGTGAACATCGCGGAGCGGTCCATCACAGCTTCAATCGTTTCGCTTTCCGCGTCGATGTAAACGTCGCAGTAGCCCCAGAGGTATGTGTTCGATTGCCCGCTCTGAACGGGTACTCCACCGGTCAGGCTGTTCCCGACCGTCGACGGCGCCACCATATCAGCTCCCCCGCCGCTGCATCCAAGGAATAATCCAAAAATAGCAGTAAAACAACCTAGCAATAGGATTCGTTTGAGAATCATGAAAGCCTCCTGATAATAAATGCTACACATGGATTTTAGATGCAAAATCCATGATCTTTAATTATAAAAAGAATGCCCTAATCCACATTTTATCACAGATTCATGCCATGTTAAATTAAATAGTGTTACTTTAATTTACTAAAATGCCTACCAGAGTCCGTCAAGCAGAATTCTGCACAGGGAGACATCGGAACCTCCATACGATGTGTGATTGTCCACACCATCTCCGGGATCAAAATCGACAGTGTCTTTGTAAAAACCGGCCACATAAATGTAGCCCTCGAAGTCGGTGGCTGCTCCATGACATTCATCGCCAGCCGACCCGCCCCATGCTGCGACCCAGTGAAAATTACCGTCAGAGTCAAACTTACTCACGTAGGCATCCATGCTGCCGTTTGAGGAGCGGGGTTCAGTGTTCCCGCCCGGGTCGAAATCTACGGTCCCACTAAAACCGCCGACGACAAAGATTTCATCGTCGCCGTGCATGCCTATGCCGTAGCTGTAATCACTGCCGCCAGGTCCCCAGGTTTTAGCCCATTGATGTTCGCCATCTGAATTAAACTTGCTGAGAAAGACGTCGGTAGATCCTGAGTGGGGATCGTACCCCGGACCCGGATTGAAATCGACATCCGTGCCGGAGAAATAGCCTGAGACATATGAATTTCCGGAACCATCAATAACGACTCCACCATAACACGAGTCAGGGCTGCTTCCTCCCCACGTACCGACCCATTTAAAATCACCTGTTGAGTCAAGTTTGAGCAAGAAAGCATCATAGGAACTGTTGTTTGAGTATTCCTTATGCTCATCGAACTCGTCGGGATCGAAATCCACTTCATCAGAAAAACGGCCCGCAATGAAAACACCGCTGGAATCATCCGTATCGATGCCGTATACATGTTCACCTTCCGATCCGCCCCACGTGAGGACCCACTGATATGCACCACTCGAATCGAATTTGCTTAGATAGATATCAGTCGACGATCCAACACCAGTGTGGCTATCGCCACCATCCGGATCGAAGTCTATTGTCAAATAGAAACCACCGGTAACATAAATGTCACCGGTATTATTATCAACTGTGACAGCGTCACCATGACACCAGCCTGATCCGCCCCAGGTTTGCTCCCATTGCATATTGCCGTCCAGGTCATACTGCCTCAGGAAAGCGTCACTACTGGAAACACCAACAAATCCTGTAATGTAAAGATTATCGGAATCATCAATGAAAAGCCCCCTGGCACGTCCGGGCCATACTTCAACCCACTGGAAATCACCATGTGAGTTGAACTTGCTCAGGTAAACTTGCCCGCCAGGTACACCTCCGGGAATTATTTCCTCACCATCATCACTGGGATCGAAATCAACTGGGTTTCCATAGAAATATCCTGTGACATAAATATCCCCATAGCTGTCCACTGCAATCGCGTGACCGTAATCACCACACACGTCTCCGCCGTTACCACCCCATGTGCGCGCCCAGCCTCCGGGTTTGATTATGAAATCTTCATTCGAATCATCGTGGATGGAGGGATTTCCGACAAGCGTAGCCCGTACGCGCACCGTATCCGACGGGTCATCCGGAATCTCCCACTCGTAAACGTCGTCATCTTCCGTTGACTCAATTTCATTTATGTCCAGATTAAAACCGTCCTTGGAATATTCCAGCTTAATCGAACCTGTGTAATTCGTCGTTTCCCAGGTGATATTCTCTTCATGGCCTGTATACCAGATTTCCCCGCCGTTCGGTGAGGTCAGCAATATTGAAG
>CBDUUJ010000524.1:0-2098 GCA_965370205.1 uncultured bacterium | reverse complement strand
GTCGGGACCCGCCGTGACGATGTCGGGATCGTCAAATCCGGTTAGTGTGCCTGCCCCGATGAGAATTCCCCTTACATCGAATCCGGCCAGGTTCGGCTTGGATGGGAATGGATGCGTTATGCTGACATACAGGTTGATGGTGCCTGAGACAGGATTATATATGGGGTTGGAGAAGCCGAAGAATGTGAATTTCGTGGGTGCGGCATCGATAAATTTACTGATATTGAGATGCATCTCGGTCGATCTCATCGGGACCGCTTCGATGCTGTTATTTTCGATATCTATTACCCACTCGAAATATCCCCAGAGAACCCGACCGGCCTGTATGGATTCTGCGTTATGAGTTGTTTCGATGGATGTGATATCCTGATCCGACGATTCCGGCAGAATCGGGGAATCCCCGGATGAGCATCCATGTGCGATCAGGGTGATTAAAATTAGGATTAACAGTTTCCTGAACATTTACTCCCGAACCTCCGTATTGTATTAAATCCTATTAGACCTTATGCTTTGATCTGTTATCGATTCGGCTTTTTTTGATGATGTTTATATTAACAGTACAAGTGCACAAATATCTGACCGGCGGGAATTATGTGCCACCGGATATTTAGATAAGAAATCTGTGATATTTCTTATAATCAATGTAAGGGAAATTCCCTTGCAGTGCCTGATATATCAATGCCGAAAAAAAACAGAGAAAAACACCCGGAAATTATAATATCACACCCGGGTACTGATTTCGATTCGCTCGCCAGCATGTGGGCTGTGCATCTGCTTAACCCGAACCGACCCGTGGTCATGATAGCCGGCACCGATACAAACGTCCGGGAGTTCCTTGCGCTTTACGATCGTGAATTTCCCAGACTGAGATTGAAACAGATAGACATCGGTTCAGTAAAGCATCTCACCGTCGTCGACTGCGCGAGCAGGGCACAGCTCAGTCGTATTGAAGGGCTTCTGGACCGGTCGGACATACACGTGGAATTGTGGGATCATCATCGGGAGGATGGTCCCGATTTCAAAGCGGATGTTAATCACTATGAAAAAGTCGGCGCGGTCACGTCCATGCTGGTGCAGGAGCTTGCTCAGGCCGGTATTAAACCGTCACCTGAGGAAGCCACTCTTTTCCTGCTTGGAATTTATGAGGATACCGGAAGTCTGCGTTTTCCATCCACAACCCCCGATGATCTCATTGCTGCGTCATGGCTCCTCAGGTCGGGAGCCTCGCTGAATATCGTCGATAAATTTCTCGGAATCCGTCTCACCCAGGCTCAGAAAGAGCTTCTCACCACGTTAAGCCTGAATGTCCGTGTGGTCGAAGTCAGGGGAATTGATATCCATGTAACAAGCGCCATAGCTATGGAATTCGTGGATGAGATCGCATTTCTCGCGAGGAAGGTGCAGGAAACCGAGAACGCGGATGTGCTTTTTACGCTTGTTCAGCTTCACGACAGGGTTTTTATTGTCGGACGGGCGCGGATTCCCGCTGTGAATGTCGGGCAGATTCTCTCCATCTTCGGTGGCGGAGGACATGCGCAGGCGGCAAGCTGCCTTCTGACCGGAACCACTCATCCCATCGCGCTTCAGAGACTTATTGATGTCATTCGGGAGCAGGTGAAACCGATTGTGCAGGCGCGGGATATCATGTCGAGCCTGGTCAGGACAGTCGATTCGGATGACTCTATCGAGCATGCACATACCGTGATCGCGCATACCGGATATTCCGGACTGGTGGTTACCGATGACGACAATCGGATTATCGGTGTGATTACCCGTTCCAATGTTGATAAAGCCCTCGCCCACGGACTTGGACATGCTCCGGTGAAGGGTTACATGATCCGCGATCCGGTCACGATCGGCGAGGATGACAGCCTTGGTGAAATTCAGGACACAATTATTGAAAAAAGCGTTGGTTTCCTGCCTGTTATTTTCGGCGGAAAACTGTCGGGTGTCGTTACAAGAAGCGATGTCCTCCACGCTCTCCATAAACGAACCACCCTGCCTTCCAACCCGGCTGAAGGGAATAATGCCATGAATCCCGAGGAATTCGGCAGGGAGCTTCTTTTAAAACTTCCGGGTTCCTACCTCGACATTTTAT
>CBDUUJ010000523.1:0-2103 GCA_965370205.1 uncultured bacterium | reverse complement strand
GGCGCATGAAATCTGGACTCGCCCACCCTAAAGGGTGGGGTACCGGAGTTTTTTTACATTCTTTCATTAGTCCCAGCCTGCCTGCAGAATTGAAAAAATAATTAATGGGATTGGTCTAATCTTATTGAACCTATTCGGTTTTGTCATCCCACCTTGCATAGAGCGCGGGATTTCCCGTTGTCGGCACGATCAGCGCAATCTTGGTGCCCCCGCCACTGCTTGATGTAATTTCCAGCTCCGCGTTAATATCATCCGCACGTTCCTGCATTCCCAGCAGACCAAACGACGCATATTTCTTCTGGTTCTGCGCGACTTCCTTCAGGTCGAACCCGATACCGTCGTCTTCAACAATCAGGATCACCTTGTCTTCAACATATTTTAAATGTACCCATGCTGCCTTGCATTTTGAATGCTTGCGAAGGTTGTTCATTGCCTCCTGCGCTATCCGGAAGATGGTCAGGGTGACAAGCTGACCAAGCGAACGCTCCTCGCCCTCAACTATCAACCGGACATTCAGACCTGACAGGTCACCGAGAGATGCCACTACCCGCTTGATTGTGGGGATCAGCCCGAGGTCCTGGAGAGTCATCGGCCTTAAGTCAAAGATGAACCCTCGGATCTCATCAAGCGCGCCCTGTGCAATCTCTTCCATCCGCGCAAGTTCATCGGGAACACGATTCGGGTCTTTCTCATAGATTTTGGAAAGGATGTCCATTCTCAGAACGACATTTGCGATCGCCTGCGCCGGCCCATCATGAATTTCCCTTGCGATACGGTGCCGCTCAAGCTCCTGTGACCTGATTATCGCCGATGATCCGAGCGGGACTCGCGAATCATTCCCCGATGCATTCAATCTCGGCGCGACTTCAGATTTGCGCTTGAGATCATTAGTATGTTTCCGTAAAGCCACCGCGACCAGGTCCAGCGTGTTGATCGCCATCATCAGACGTGACCGGAATGTATTTAAGACTTCTGTCAGATTCTCCTCATGTGAAGGTTTCAGAACATTACACCCGACATCCTCAAGTATCTCAACAAGCGTCGTTCGCACATTCCGGAGTTCAATCTGACCGGAATTCTGCTGTCCCTGTGACTCATCTTCATCGGGAAGTTTGCAGTCAATGTCCGGAAGCGAATGAAGTATTGACGCGAGATCCTCTACACGGCTTCGCTTTACAAAATTCTCCGCCTCGCTTTCCACGATCTTGGACTCGATGGTATCCAGTTCCCTGCGCAGTTCAGCTTTGAGACGATCAACATGTTCAAGAGCTATCATATATGGTTCATTCGTCATCTTTATCTCTCCTACGCTATGAATACATCCTCCGGCAGGGTTGGTCTTGAGGGCGCGATCATTCCCGCCGGGGGAACCAGTCCAATCCCGTTATCTTCCCTTTCCACTGCAAGCCTCTCGGGAATATCCAACTTGATTTCTCCCTGTATAATCGGCTTCCCCTGAGAGACCTGATACTTTCTCTTCTCATTCTCCTTCTGCATTTCGATCGCCCCCATCTGATGATTCATACTTCTCCCCGAATCGTTCAATGCTCAAAGGATTTCCGCTTTCGGGATCAATTGTCAGCACCGCGCCGCAGCAGATTACCGGACCCTTTGCAACTTCAAATCTGACCGGCAGACCCGTCAGGAATTTTTTCAATATGGCTTCACTGCCCACTCCTATAACCCCGTTCACCGGTCCGACCATGCCAAGATCGGTCTGGTAGGCGGTGCCGCCGGGAAGGATTCTCGCGTCGGCGGACGGGACATGCGTATGTGTCCCGACCACGGCTGTTACCTTCCCGTCCAGGAAAATGCCCATCGCGACCCGCTCGCTGGTCGCCTCGGCATGAAAATCGACAAGAACAATCGGCGTGATCTCCTTCATCTCAGGCACTATCTTTTCAGCAGCCCTGAAGGGAGAATCGATGGGGTCCATGAAAACCTGCCCCTGAAGATTCAGCACAGCGATTTTAACTCCGGATTTCAACTCGATGACTCCCCATCCGGAACCGGGCACATCGTCCGGATAATTGGCAGGCCGAATGACATTGGGATATTGTTTGAACAGTTCGGGATAGTCCTTCTGCTTCCAGATATGATTTC
>CBDUUJ010000522.1:0-2104 GCA_965370205.1 uncultured bacterium | reverse complement strand
CCGAACCAAATCGGTTGATGACATGACCACAGATCAGATATACAAACAGATGGAGCCGAAGGTCAAGGAAGCCCTGAAACGCGCTTTCCGTCCGGAATTTCTTAACAGGCTCGATGAGATCATTCTCTTCCGCGCTCTTACGGTCAAAGATATCATTGAGATCGCGGATAAATTCCTTGAACGGGTTGCCAAATCGGCCAGCGAGCATGAGTTGAATCTCCAGTACACGACGGAATTGATGCATTACCTTGCCGAGAAGGGATTCTCCAAGGCACAGGGTGCCAGACCGCTCAGGCGTGTTATTCAGAAAGAGATCGAGGACCCGCTGTCCGAGCATATCCTCAGGGGGGAATTCCTGCCCGGTGATACGATCAAGGCTGATGTCACCGGCGAGGGTGATGATCGGGAGATTACATTCGAGCGCGCGGACATGCCACTGTCCCTGCCTGCTGAAGAGGATGCTCCGGCGCTGCCTTCCGGCGAAAACGATTCCGATTTGTAATTCCCGGATTCAGACCGATCCTGCTAAATAAAACTTTTTTATATTCGGGGACATTTTATTTTTGCCTTCTGTGATCTTGAATTAATCGGGGATCTGCAGGGCAAAAAAAAGTGTCCCCCTCAATCAATCAAAAGTTATTTAACAGGGTTGGTCTAAATAATTGGTATAATACGTCCCAGATAAATGCCTTATCCCGATAAGTGCCCGATATGCAGAAGCCTTCTTGCGTTTCCGGATACATCAGCAATTGCGCCGGTACGCTGTTCCGTATGTAATACCCGGTTTAAAATCTCCGGTCGTATAACCGAACGCATTGAATTTGATGATTATTACGAGCTTCTGGAAGTTCCTTCCCATGCGGCGTATGCCGACATCGAGAAAGCATGCAGGGTAAAAATCCTCGAGTATCATCCCGATCATAATCCGGATGATCCTGAAGCCGCTCAGGAGAAATTACGGAGGGTTATCGAGGCGAGGGACATTCTGACAGATCGGGGGAAGCGTACTGAATATGATTTCATCTTTCACGCAAGAACTCTCCGGAGATGGAAATCATCAGGTCGTAGTGTTGCCGATAAAAACAATGTTCCCGGCAATGAGAAGCAAAAATATGAGGGCATAGATCACCTGAAGGACGAGATCGAAGACATGAAATCCGGAAAATCAGGTAATGGATGGAGTAGAGTTCTATCCTGTCTGGCAAAGCTGCGAAAAAAGCTTCGTTGGTGATGAAACAGCATCAAAATTGGTCAAAACCTGAGTGCAGAACCCGTCACGGGTAGGTTTTATCTGTTTTTTTTTAAATATTTAGCATGGAAATGACTTGTGCCTGTAAGAAAAATGTGGTTAAAGTATTAATAGGGTACTTTTCAAGTATACACATATGAAAATATAAAAAAGGATTATCGTAGTTTATATGTAATATTATCTCCTCTGGTCCCGTTTTACAGGAAGTACGATTAACAAAAAAGAACTGATGCTTCCTGAGTAGAAATTGATTTTTCAAAGACAAGTTGGTGCAGGTTTTATTCAGGTATTCCTGGAGTAAGGTTTACTGGTACTTTATCAACTATTGATACCGGATCCTCGAATTATCTTTATATCGGGGACCGGTCCACCCAAAAAGGGGGGGTGTTTAGGAGATGAAGTCAGGAAAACATTCCAAACCCAACCGGAAATCGGAGAGAGATAAATCGGACGAGCAGTTGGTCATTGTCATTGACGATGACAAATACACGCTCGACCTGATTGAGAAGATGCTGTTTGGCAGATTCAGAGTGATTACCTCGCCAAATGGAGCAGATGGTATCGAGCTGATTAAGAAAAGTCCTGTTGATGTCATTATCCTTGACTGGATGATGCCGGGACTGGACGGGCTGAAAGTTCTGGAATGCCTTAAATCGGAACAGGACACACGCGATGTTCCTGTACTTTTTCTTACGGGCAGTTCTGACGATGAAGAGGCCAGGAATGCGCTGAAATCCGGCGCAGTGGATTTCATCCCCAAACCATTCAAGAAAATTGATCTCATTAAGAAACTTGAAGATGCCCTGAAAACGGTGATGGGGAAGTAATATCGGTTTTATCGGCCAGTTACCGGAG
>CBDUUJ010000521.1:0-2105 GCA_965370205.1 uncultured bacterium | reverse complement strand
ACGGGTTAAGACCAATCCTGTTCAATAACTTTTGATTGAGTGAGGGGACACTTTTTTTTGCCCCGCAGATTCCTGATCGATTCAAGTTATAGAAGGCAAAAACAAAATGTCCCCGGACATGAATAAATTTTTATTAATAGGATTGGTCTCAAACATCATTACTTCTCAAACATCATTACTCCTCAAATTCCCCTTACTCCTCAAATTTTCCTTATTCCTCAAATTTTCCCTTACTCCTCAAACGCCCAATCGAGACCTTTAATAAAGCCGGGCGGCAGGTTCGGAAGCTTATCGATTGCCAGATATATCCCCGACAGAAACGCCGATCGATCCGTCGTGTCGTGCCGTATTGTAAGAACCTCTCCCTCCGAGCCAAACAGAATTTCCTGGTGCGCGAGAAGTCCCGGAAGACGTACGGCATGAATCGGGATTTCATTTTCAATGCGTCCCCTCGACCGGTCATCGGGACCGGGGGGCGGTTCCGGAACGCGGTTCGATCCGATTAATTGTGCCGTGTGCAACGCTGTCCCGGATGGCGCGTCGGTTTTTTTATCATGATGAAGTTCGATGATTTCCACGTGATTGAAAAATTTAGCGGCCTCCTTCGCGAACTTCAGCATCAGGTTAACACCCGGGGTGAAATTCGGAACCAGAACGATCCGCCGGGAATGTTTCAGGGACAGCTCATTGAATATTTCAATATCTTTCTCGGAGTAGCCTGTCACGCCGATCAGCACATCCCATCCCCGTTCAATGCAGAGAGGCAGATTTTTCCGTGTGCCGTCCGGAGTTGAGAAATCGAGAGCGATGTCGGCTGTCAGATCGCCGGGAAGATTCTCAACCGACGCTGAGATGGTCGGTCCGTCGATATCAACATTTGCTAGTGCTCCTGTCGACTTTCCGATACCGGCCGGGTCGCAGGCTCCGACGAGGTCAACCCTGCCATCGGTCAGGAACCGTGCTGAGATTGCGCGACCCATTCGTCCAGCGGCTCCCAGCAGTATAATTCGTGGCTTGATGGGTGATTTGGGCATCGTCTCAACCTCGGTGTGCAAATCAGGCTAACTATTTTCGGAAGAGGTGGATGTTTCTGCCAATTCGGATTTATCCGGTTTGATCCTGGCTTTTTTTGGATACCATCCGGGAAGTTCGAGAATGATATCCATTACCTTCCTGGCTTCATCGATCATCTGATCGCGATTGCCGACATCCAGTTCTCCGGGTTTCCATTGAATGGGTTTGCCGAATGCAACCTGAATCTTTCCGGGTAATGGTAATATTCTTTTTGGAGGCATGCAGTCATAGGATCCCGAGATGCGTGCGGGGATTATCGGCGCTCCGCTCATCGCGGCAAGTATGATCATCCCGGTGCGGGGGCGACCCGGAAGTCCGGTTTTCGACCGTGTTCCCTCCGGGAAAAGAGCAACAATGTCGCCTTCCTTTATTGCTTCCGCCGCATTGTCCAGCATCATCTTGCCGCCTCCGCCGCGTTTTAGAGGAATGATTCCAATTAATGGAAAATACCAGCTCAGAAAAAACTGGTGAAATAATTCCTCTTTCGCGACGAATCGGATATCTCGTGATATTGCGGATCCAACTGACGGAGGATCGAGATGGCTTATGTGGTTACATGCGATTATCGCGCCGCCGGATTCGGGGATATTTTCAGCATCGACTGCTGTTAGTCCATGCCAGATCAGGAGATGTGTTCGGAGAAAAAACCGTCCGATTCTGTAAAGTGTACTTCTGCGTGTCATTGGTTTCTGTTCCAGAATCTGATTGTAGCACAGCCGGACGATGAAAGTGGAAATTTACGATTATGTATCGCCGGACCGGGATCGCAGAATCGCGCGATAGATTATCAAGGTCAAAATGAGCACAATGAACTGGAGAACAAAGAGATAGAGACGGTAATCGATCAGTGCAAGGGCATCGGTCGCCAGCAGTAATCTGCGCTGTTCCATTCCTTCCATCAGGATGAAAAACTGGCTGAACGGGTTGATGTCGATGAGGATTTTCAACGGGTTAAACCGGTAAAGAGTCTGGTATGACAGTTGCGCCATAAGACCGACAAGGCACACGTGAAGCAGAACAAAGGCGCAGAT
>CBDUUJ010000520.1:0-2118 GCA_965370205.1 uncultured bacterium | reverse complement strand
ATCTCTATTCCCCAGGGAGTATGGACAACCTCCGGATGAAACTGGACTCCGAAGAATTTACGTTCGGGATCACCCATCGCGGCAATTTTCATACTGCGGGTGTGAGCATATTTTACAAATCCTGACGGTAGCCGAGTCACCTTGTCCCCGTGACTCATCCAGCAGATCAGGTTCGGGTTCAATCCCCTGAAAAGCGGATCGAGTTCATCCACTGTCAGTTCTGTTTTGCCGTATTCCTTTTTTCTTGTGCCGGATACTTTTCCATCAAGCATGAGACCCATAAGCTGCATGCCGTAGCAGATACCGAGAATCGGGATGCCGAGTTTGAAAAGTTCGGGATCGGGAAACGGACTGTCCTTACGCCTGACACTCGACGGTCCGCCGGAGAGGATCAACCCCTTCGGCTTTACCTTCATAATTTCATCGGGTGAGATTGTATAGGGCACAACTTCGGAGTAAACCTTCGCATCGCGAACGCGACGGGCGATCAACTGGTTATACTGAGCGCCGAAATCGAGGATGAGTATTTTCTGTCTGGGTCTTGTAGGCATTGCCGCCAGTCAATCCATTTCCGGATGACGAATTTTAACAGAGTGGCAAGTCAGGTTCAATGTGAGAACGAAAAAAGATAAAAAGGAACCCGGATCGAAAACCCGGGTTCCTGGTAATTCGGGTTCTGTTTATAGACAGGTTATTCACACGTGACCACGAATAAATTGCCGTAGTCCGAAATTTTCTCCTTACCAATATAGAAGATATGCAGTATATCGTCCGACGTGACAATCGGAAATGGTTGAGTGATGTGGTTCTCAGGGATGATTACATCGGTGAAAGAGTTCGGATCGGTCCATTCATCGCCCGATGAACACAGCATGTAGATAAAAGCGCCCTCGGCGTATGTGATGTAGATAAGACTGGTGGAATCCGTATCGATACCGACATAATCCTTGAGAATCTCGGTAGTTGTGCTGTGTACGATCTCAGGAGTCGACCAGGTGTCACCCTGATCTGTTGAGGTGGCGTAACCGATTTCGTAGTTCACGCCGTCATAGTGGCGATATACGGCATGCAGCGTGCCCTCCTCATCCATTGCCACAGCGGTTGAATCGACAGCCTCACCGGTCTCGCCGGCGAAAATATCATGGTGTTCTCTGTCGCTGACCGAGGTTTTGCTGATTCGCATCAGACGGGCATAATCGACAGTGGTCGATCTTTGGTAGGCCACATAGTGATTGGTATCATCGCGCTCGTGGAAATTAGTCGATCCCATGTAGATAGTTGCCCCGTCCGCCCACGTTGAGGGGAAACCGGAATCCGTCCAGTTTGAATAATTAGCGATCTCGAATCCGCCGCTGAATGTGTAACATGCCACGTAACTGCTGTCATCATCGGGAATGAACACAGCCGGTTGACCACCGCCACCGATGTTATCTTTATACTCCCATGTTTCCGAGCCTATGTAACGGATCGCCTTTCTTGGCTCTTCACCGCCACTACTCTTAAAGCCGACGTAAACCTGGGCGTCGGTATCACCGGTGGCAATGTGCATGAATGTCGGAGAGTAGTTGTAAGTTGTGGAAGGGCTTGTCCAGCCGGTTCCGTCATCGATTGAATACCGGATGCCTTCGCCGTTATTGTACCAGACCGCAATCAGGTCGCCGGTTGTGGCGACATTGGCTCGCGGCATATGGGAGTTATTACCATCAAGCAGGATGGGAATTGTCCATTCGCATCCACAACCGGGCGGGACAATGGAGAAATCTGCATCCGAATCATCATAGATGGAGGGCTGATCGATAAGAGTGGCACGTACGCGCACGGTATCCGACTCGTCATCGGGAATCTCCCAGTCGAAAATGCCGTCGTCATCCGTTGCTGCGATGATCTCGTTAATATCCGAAACAAACTCATCTTTGGAATATTCCAGCTTGATATTTCCTGAATAATCTGTCGTCGTCCATGTGATATCGTGATGCGAGCCAACCTCCCATTCCTCACCACCATTGGGCGCGGTAAGCTCGATAATTGATGGGAACTCGCCTGCTATTGCTACCGATGAGGGCAGAAACGCCGCTCTATGGGCGGGGTCGGGATACTCGGTCGGGAAGCCCTGGTTAT
>CBDUUJ010000519.1:0-2124 GCA_965370205.1 uncultured bacterium | reverse complement strand
GCCACCCACCCTAAAGGGTGGGGTACCGGAAAAACCTTCGTTTTTCAACAGTTCCGTGCTGTTCTACGGGTTGATCCTCATGTATGATTTTTCCCCGGTAATGAGAGGCGTACCATTTTCTTTGCGCTGATTCGCATCGTCTGTTATTATCTTGTGGACTGATCGTAATAAGGAGTAATTAATGGACGCAAGAAATGAAAATGGAATGCATATGATCCGTATCGATCCGGGCGAAAAGATCATGGCGACTCTGCTTGAATACCTGGATGGAAAGGAAACGGAGATTCCGTCCGGTTTTTTGACGGGGATCGGCGCCACGTCAAGCTGTGAGATCGGATGGTACGATCTGACTGATGAAGAATACAGGACAAAACCGGTTGATGAAAACTGCGAGATAACATCACTGATCGGAAATATCGCGTGGATCGAAGGCAGTCCGATGGTCCACGCTCACATAACACTCGGAAAGAAGGATTACTCCATTGTCGGCGGTCATCTTGTTGAGGGCACGGTCAGTATAACGTGTGAAATCTGGATACAGGGTACGCCGATTCATGTAACCCGCAAGCCGGGACTTTTTAAAGGTCTTAAACTGATAGATTTTAAAGCCTGATGTCTGCACTCTACGAATTCAGGAATATCTTATACTCAGCTCCTCCCAGGGAGGCAGGCGCCGATTCGGTATCGATCATCAAAGATGCGACCTTTCAAATAACCCGAGGTGTTTTTTCGGTGATAACCGGACCATCGGGATCCGGGAAATCGACACTTCTAAGGCTTTTCAACAGGCTTGCCGACCCCACATCGGGAACGATACTCTTCGATGGAAAAGATATTCGGGAATATCCGGTGATAGACCTCCGCCGCATGATCGGATGGGTGCCGCAGGTGCCGGTCAGATTCCCCGGCACTGTCAGGGACAATCTCAACCTTCCATTTACTATCTCGCAAAAACATAAAATCCCGCAGGAAGAAATTGACAATTCGATCCTGGAACTCATGGATCTGAATCTGCTGCGAATGGAGCTGCTCGACCGCAGGGCGGATGATCTCAGCGTCGGTGAGGCCCAGAGACTCAATCTGCTCAGGGCGCTTGCGCTGAAACCGGAGGTCTTACTTCTGGACGAGCCGACAAGCGCGCTCGACCCGGACGCGTCGGATGCGTTACTTGCGCAGATCGAGCGAATCCAGAGAGAAAGAAATCTCACCACGATAATGGTCAGCCACAGACCGGATGAAGTGGAAAAAGTCGGCGAGATGGTTTTTCAGATTAAGAACGGGGAGGTCCGGGCGGGCGGATAACGAAATGTCAGACGGATTGATAATAGTCGACTGGCTCGATGTCCTTATCGGTCTCGGGCTTGTAGCGATCGCCATCGGCATCAGCTATTTCAACGGGTTCGGCCTGGAGCGCGACCTCACGATCGGCGTCATCCGCACCGTACTTCAGCTTACCTTCCTTGGCTTTGCCCTGAAATATATTTTCGAAATCAACGCGATCTGGATCACGGCGCTGATTCTCATCACGATGGCTTTCATTGCCGCACTCACCGCAAAGGGACGAATTAAAAAACCATACCCCGGCGCGACCATGATCCTCTGGATAAGTATCGCGGCGGGATCGTTCTTCGCGCTCGCGTATATCTCCGTTCTCACGATGACCGATTCCGAGGGGCTCTCATTAACCCCGCGTTATCTCATTCCGCTTGGCGGGATGGCGATCGGAAACACCCTTAACGGCGTGACACTTGCGGGCGAGAGATTCCGGAGCGAGCTGGAATCGAAGCGCGACCGTATCGAGGTCCTTCTCTCACTTGGAGCCGACTCGACACGCGCTTCGGCTGACTGTGTCAGATCCGCTATCACCGCTGCGGCGATTCCGATGATAAACGCTCTCATGGTGATCGGACTTATCACGATTCCGGGAATCATGACCGGCATAGTGCTTTCCGGCAAGGAACCACTGACAGCCGCATCGTATCAGATGCTCATTATGTTCATGATTGTTGCTGGAAAGACAATCGCGATGACTATATGCCTGAAATTATCGATGAAAAGTTATTTCACCGCCGACCATCAGTTACGCAGGGAATTGCTGTAAAATTAAAGGTTCTTCTCCCAATA
>CBDUUJ010000518.1:0-2124 GCA_965370205.1 uncultured bacterium | reverse complement strand
AATTATCGATTGATTATTACCCGTAGAACAGCACGGCAGTGCGTCATTGGGGTGGTAATTAACTGAAAAGACGCACTGCCGTGCTGTTCTACGGGTTACTCATTACTCTATTGTGAGAAATCCAAACTTTTTACAAATTGTGATACAGCCTCATAGGCATACTGTTCCTGTGTTAGAATATCTGATTGAGTGTAAAGTGAAAGGATTCGCTTCATATGAGCGGATCTTGTTCGTATGTATTTATCCAAACTACTGAAATATTTAAGGAATATCTGGAATGGGTTTTATCGACGAATTCCCATATTTCTGCTGCTTCCAATAGCTCCGCTTCTCGGATGGGGACCCATCACGCACCTCTATCTCAACAAGCGCGCGCTGGATCGGGTCAGACCGGAAGACATTGAAGATGAGAAAATCCGGCAGGTTCTCGAGGATGAGAAACTTCGCAATGTGTTTATAAACGCCGGGAATTCGGTCGATCTGATCAAGGCGAACAATCTTCGGAACCGCGAACGATTCTACGAGTACGCGCACAACACGGTACCGAATTATTTCACAGGCGATCCGGTCATGGGGCGTTACCTTCTCCAGGAGATCGAGAACGGTGAAGATGACGGCAAAAAAGACGAGCGTCGCGCATGGGCGCTTGGATGGCTTGCGCACCAGGTTTGCGACGGGTTCGCGCACAAGGTTCCGCATGCGGGATGCGAGGGATGGGTGAATTCGAGACGCGTGCTGGCGGGATACTATCGTCCCGAGAAAGAGGATGAATCGGTCAGCATCGCGCACGCCCGAATCCAGCTTTACATAGCCGACCACTGGCTCGCGGAACTCCTTGCGGACCTCCTCTGCTTTTCGCGGGAGAGGGAATTTATCGATAATTTAAAAATCGACCTCAGCGTCCCGACAAACGGCGAAGTGCTCAATGCAAGCCGGCGCATCCTGAGGGAATTCGAGCGCAAGCTTGGTCCGGGATTCGTCTATTTCGAGCCGCTGGACGACAATAAACTCAAATCCATCGTCGATTTCTACGCACTCCTGATTTACTGTTCAATGGATGTATACCGCGCGATTCTGAAGTCGTATCCGGGAGAGGAATTCGAAAAGTACATGGACGCAAGCCCGCGAATGTCGCGACTTGACGAGCTTCTGGAGAACTCCATCGATGCTATCGCGTCGATGTTAAAGCATCCCGACAGACCCTGGGAGCCTCGTCGATGGCTTCCCGGCGGGTCGAACGAATTCAGCTACTCCGTCTATGAATACGAACGAATCTGGCGTCCCGGTCGGTATAAATTCGGGCGAAAGACAGGATTTCTCGGCGCGATTTATTACAACAGGCACACCGAGAGATTGATCTCATGGGCGAGCAGGATAGCATCGAAACGCGACACATGGCCGCTGATCCGCATGGGGATTTCCACAATATACAATCGCGGAAAAAGCCAGTGGCCGATATCAAGCGCGTACATCAGAATTCTGATCGGGGAAAAGCCGGGAAGCGTGCAGGACACGATCGCAAGAGTCGCGCAGCGTTGCCGCCTTCAGCATTACCAGGAAATTATTCCCGATTGAAAAACGGGGCTGCAGATATTATTTGGCTGGTGGCGGAGTGTCCTCGCTTCGTCCTCCGATGACAAGCCCGCTCTCCGATTTGAGGACATGATCCGGGGTATACACTTCCGCATGTCCCCGAACCCGTATGCTGTCGCCTTTATCCGGAGCTGCGAGTATCAGGACTTCGCCCTTGTCCAGACGCTCGGGATCATGGCCGGGGGAATTTTCCGATGTTGCGAACAGCACACTGACCCCATCCTCAAGCGCTTTAATTATCAGAACAGTATCCATTTTTAACAGTTTTACCTTCCGTATTTGATGATGAACCGTATCATATAGGTTTTTACAGTGTCAATCCGGAATATATTCCGATCATGGCTGTTGAATAAGTAAAATTTCCGGTACCCCACCCTTTAGGGTGGGTGGAAGGCGCATGGTTTCCGGGATCGCCCACCCTAAAGGGTGGGGTACCGGATTAATTGTACATTTTCCCAATAGTCCCGGGACTGTTGAAAAAGGCGCAATATTTCTCGATTTTTATTTATTTAAAAATATGCCGCCCACAAA
>CBDUUJ010000517.1:0-2126 GCA_965370205.1 uncultured bacterium | reverse complement strand
CTCAGCCGGTTTACATGTTCGGCACATTATCGCTCGCGAGACGTGGCGCATCGCTGGGGCTGGATCAGACTCGTATGCAGTTGGCGCGAGCGGAGCAAACCGTCCGGAAGGAAATCGAGGACGCGTTTCTTCAGGCGGCGCTCGCGCAGGCGATGCTGGGAGTTCAGGAACAGGCTGTGGATACCGCAAAGGAAAGACTCAGACTTGCCCAGGTCAGATTTGATGCCGGGGATGTCGCACGGTTCGAAGTGCTGAGATCGGAGGTCAGTCTTGCGACTGCCAGGGAGGAACTTTTGGGGATGGAGACGGCGGCGGAACTTGCGATGAGCGCGTTCGTTCAGAAACTGGGGCTTCCGTCGGGAACATGGGTATCGATTTCTCCCCCTGATCCTGAAACGGTTGAGCCATTGGCTCCTGAGGTCTCGATGATTGAAGCGTGGGAGGCGGCGCTCGCAAACCGTATAGATCTGAAGGCTCTTGAGGTCGCGGAGGAACTTGCGGAAATCGGAGTGCGGTCGGAGAGAAACCGTCCATCGCTGATATTCCAGGGGAATTACTCGTATTCGGACCGCGCGTCGGGTTTCAGTGACAGAGAAAGCTGGAGCGCGGTATTGAATCTTTCGTATTCGCTGTTTGATTCGGGACGTGCCGATGCAGCGATGGATGAGGCGAAGGCTTGTCGGGAAGCTCTTGCGGTTCAGGTTGACGAAACGCGGACGCTGATTGCCCTGGAGGTTGAAAGTGCTTACAGGACACTGGTTGAATCGCTTGAACGCATTTCGACCGCTCGATCGACACTGGAAACCGCAGGAGAGGCGCTGCGAATTGCGGAGCTTGGGTATTCCGAGGGAGTAATTCCATATATCGACTACCAGGATGCCGATCTGGGATACAGGCAGGCGGAAACGTATCATCTCCAGGCTGTATATCGGTATCTTATCGCTGAGAGCAGCCTGAGAGCGGCGATGGGCGTGGAGTAAATCGGATCAATCCCGGGAAATCATCTCATTTGGAATAAGCTGCATGATTTGTTAACGTTAACCGGCTCTCAGCAAAGAAGATATATTTTCTGGAATTTGGTATAAAGAACGAACCAGTTTTGTCAGGCAGGCATTCCGTATATAAAGAGCTATACTGAAATATATTTTACTTTTAGGGAAATCAACCTGCAAACGTAATTGGAGATTGTTTGACAAGGTTTAGACAATGATGTATAGTTAAAATAAATTTCTACGTTAAAATTACGTAAAGTAATATCAAAGTAATGTTGGACAAGGCAGAAATTGAACATCTGGACTCGCTGCAACTCAGGCAGTTAAGGGTGCTTACCGATCCCCTGAAGGTCAGGCTGCTTAATGAGCTTCAAAAGCCGAAAACCGTTTCCGAGGTTGCTGATATCCTCGGATTGGAGCGTAATTCGCTCTATTATCATATCAGGATTCTTGTCAGGCTTGGGATGGTTGAGGAGGTTGAGGTCCGTAAGGTCAAGAATTTATCGGAGTCGGTTTATAAAGCGGTTTGGGAACATAATTTCTCCCATGACGTGAATTCCGAATCGGCTCCAATGGAGGATTATTACCAGGCTATTGACACGATCATGCGGGAAATAAGCCGCGATTGTCACCATTCAACTGCATCCGGGAAGAAACCTGTTGCAACGGTGGCCAGGCGTGTCCTGAGAATCAAACCGGAGAAGTTTAAAGAGACTAAATCCCGTCTCATGGAGATGGAGAAAAAGTTCATGGATGGTGTAATCGGTCTTGATGACGATGATGACGAGGGGATCGAGTATTCTGTAAACATAACGCAGTTTGAAATGTGATTCTTTAACGTTTTACTAAAGTTTGGATATAGCAGTTTTTTTTTGTCGGTAACGGCAGGGGGGTTGTATGAATCAAACCACGTTGTTGAGGGAGCCTGTTTGGGCTACTACATAAAAGTTCGTTACTCGGAAACGGGTATCAAAACAATGTAAAGAGGTGTAATGATGAATCGATGGATAGTGATTTTCAGTTTGATGCTGTTAATTACTGCTGCAGGATGTTCAAGCGGCGGGGGAGCTGATATGGTGGCGCCGTCGACAACAGGGGGCAGCCTGACCGGTGGAGTACCCGTTCAGAGCGGGC
>CBDUUJ010000516.1:0-2127 GCA_965370205.1 uncultured bacterium | reverse complement strand
GCTCTTAGAGCACTGGGTTTTGAAATCCTCGACCGCCATAAGCATCACGAGTAATAAGAGACAGAAAAAAAATGGCCGATAAACGCGAATACTACGAATCCCTGGGGGTCGCAAGAGATTCCACCCAGAAACAGATCAAGGACGCCTATCGCCGTCTCGCGCGAAAACTGCACCCCGATGTGAATCCCGATCCTGAGGCTTCCGAAAAATTCAAGGAGATCGGCGAGGCCTACTCTATCCTGTCCGATCCGGAGAAACGTACCAAGTACGATCAGTTCGGTCATGATGCTTTCCAGGGAGGAGGACCCGGCGCGGGCGGATTCCCAGGCGGCATGACAATCAACATGGAGGACCTCTTCTCCGGTGCGGGAGGAGCTTCCGGAGATCTGGGCGACCTTTTCGAGGAAATGCTGGGAGCCGCAATGGGCGGCGGATTCAGAGGATCTCAAGCCCGTGGAAGACGCAAGGGCGCAGATTTACAATTCGTAATGGAGCTGAGCCTTGAGGAAGTCGCGAAAGGTGTTAAAAAGCCGCTCAGGTACCGCCGACACGTTACATGCGAGCACTGTCATGGTTCCGGCGGAGCACCGGATGTCCAGCCTGTAGAGTGCACGGTCTGCCATGGCCGCGGATGGGTCGGGCAGTCCAGCGGGTTCATGACTATCAGACGGACCTGCCCGAAATGTCACGGCGCCGGGCAGATCAATCCCATGACATGCAAAGAATGCGGCGGCAGGGGTTATATCGAAAAGGAAGAGACTCTGAACATCGACATCCCTGCCGGTGTCGATACCAACTCGCACATCCGATATGAAAGCATGGGCGAAACGGGCGCGAACGGAGGCCATCCCGGCGACCTGTATGTCATCGCAAAAATCAGGGAGCACGATTTCTTCGTCCGTAAAGGCGATAACCTCTACTGTGAAATCCCCATCAACCTTTATGAAGCGACTCTCGGAGCGAAAATCCGCGTTCCAACACTCACAGGTTCATCAACGATCAACATTCCCGCAGGATCGGCGACCGGCGACGAGGTTTTACTCAAGGGAAAGGGCATCCCCCATCTGCGCGGATGGGGCTTGGGAAACCAGGTCTGCCGGCTGAAAGTCGTTGTTCCCTCCAACATTACGCGCGAACAGAAAAAACTCTTCCAGCAGCTCAGAGAGCTTGATAAATCGGACGTCAGAAAACACCTGAAATCCAAAACCGGCTGATCTCATTTTTTAAATATTTTTTTTGCACTATCACCGGAAAGACCCGATATGCTATAATACTCTACGTCAATATATTCCAGTCTGCATACCCATAGACTTATTGATCACAACCTGCTGGAGGTTTCTACAAATGAACAGAAGTAGAATTGCATGCTATGTTGCAATCGCAACTGCTTTATTGCTTATGCTCTCATGCGCCGGTGGAACTGATCCCGTCAACCCGAATATCCATACCACACCGACAGCGCATGCTTCAGCTACTCCCGGACATATCCTCTGGGGTATGTTCCAGATATCTATCGATAAATCCACAGGAGATGTCGATATCGTCCCGCTTCGTGGACCCGCTTTCAATGTGAATGTCACACAGTTCCTGCACCCGCCGTTTTCACCGGTCCATATGATGCTGACAGAATTTTTACCGTCATCCGACCTTGCCGGCGGCTATGTGGAGGTTGATGTCACTCTTAATCATCCATTCCCCGGATTGAACCAGTGCAAAGGTTTTGACGTTCGTGGGATTTTCATGGCCGACGGGTCGCACGCAGGAATTCATGACACTGACATCATTTACGGTGACGCTGATCTGAATGAAGCCTATTTGCTCAATCCGGATGGATACACTCGATGGTGGAACGCAACAGAGTTCACCGACCCCATGCCTCTCCTGAGTTTCAAGCCGGGTAAAATGGGAAACGACCCGTCACCATCAGCAACCCTGAACCCATATAAATATTATGCTGATGACATCGAATATGACGGAGATGTGGCGGAGATGATTACATCGAACCGTGGTGTGTTCTCTCCCGATGGTCCAACACACAAACGCCTCTACCAGATTCAATTTCCAGTTGAAGATGACACACCACAGTTCCTTTTCAACTACGCTATCGATGCATCCTGGAATAAACCC
>CBDUUJ010000515.1:0-2128 GCA_965370205.1 uncultured bacterium | reverse complement strand
GTTGTTTTATAATTGATTAGTGAAGGAAGATGAACGATCTCTGAATGGTTGAACTAAAAATGGACACCCACAAACCCGAAGGCTGTTGGAGGATTGGTCGGAGCAGGATCAAGTTTGTGGGCGGCATAGTCCTATTGTTGTTTTATAATTGATTAGTGAAGGAAGATGAACGATCTCTGAATGGTTGAACTGAAAAAAGTGTCGTGTAAAAAATATATCTTTTTCCGTCAGTAAGTTCACGCAACTTTTACTCTTATTAAATGGATTATAATCTGACTGGATCTGATTCAGCTCCGCCTTCGCTTTAGCTGTGACAGGCCTACATGCCTGTGCTTTCGCGATGACGGGGACACGCGTTAATGGAAACGACCGCAAAAAAAACGTTTTTCGCACGATTTCTAAAGCAGACCGATCTCATCTTCCCGGTGATGGTTCTCGTCTCCGTGATGATGATGGTCATCCCGTTTCCACCGTTAATACTTGACTTCCTCATAGCGGTTGCACTGGCAACGGCAATTGTCACAATTCTTCTTGCGATCTCGATCAACGACCCGCTCGAGTTCTCCGTCTTCCCGACCTGGATACTCATCTCGACCGTCTTCTTCGTTGCGCTGAACATATCGACAACGCGTTCGATTCTCTCCATCGCGGAAGCAGGTCACATCATCGACACGTTCGGTCACTGGGTCACACGCGGAAACTACGTGGTCGGCGCGGTGATTTTCGTCATCCTGGTCGCCGTGAACTTCATCGTGATCGCGAACGGTACTCAGCGTATCGGTGAGGTGGCCGCGCGGTTCACCCTTGACGCGATGCCGGGCAAGCAGATGTCAATCGATGCCGACCTTACCAACGGTCTGATTTCCGAGGACGAGGCGAGAGCGCGCAGGAGGAAACTCGAACAGGAAGCGGACTACTATGGTGCAATGGATGGTGCCGCCCGCTTTGTCAAGGGCTACGCGATAGTTGGAATTGTCATCACACTGATAAACATCGGCGCGGGATTCATTGTCGGAATGGCGCAGATGGGCATGAGCGCGAACGAAGCGGTTACAACCTATACCACACTGACCATTGGTGACGGCCTCGTGAGCCAGCTCCCGACAATCCTCATGAGTGTCGCGACCGGTATCATGGTCACCAATGCCGCGAGCGACAAAAATGTCAGCATAAATGTAGTGGAGCAGATCGGAAAACAGCCCAGATCGATCAAACTTGCATCCGGTGCAATGCTGCTGCTCGCGTTCATTCCCGGAATGCCGAAACTGCTTCTCATCCCGATGGCTGTCGCGATCTATATGATCGGATTCAACATCACCCGCACCGGTGAACGTGCGGAGGTGGCTGAGGAGCGAAAGAAAGCCAGGGTTGAAGCAACGCCATCGAAGGAAACCCCGGAGGAGGTCCTGAAGACAATGGGTGTTGACCCCATGCAGATCGAGTTCGGGTTCTCGCTTGTGCCACTGGTCGATACAAAGGACGAGGGTGATCTTCTCGACAGGATTACGATCATTCGCAAGCAGATCGCGAACGAGCTGGGGATTGTTATTCCACCGATCCGTATCCGTGACAATATCCAGCTTAAACCCAGTGAATATGTGATAAAAATCCGGGGCAATGTTGTTACACGGCACGAGCTGATGACCGACCGGCTCCTCGCGATAAATCCCGGCACTGCCGAGGAAGAGCTTCTCGGCATCGAGACGAGGGAGCCGGCATATGGATATCCGGCGTACTGGATCAGCGAGGACGACCGTTCGCGTGCTGAGGCGATGGGCTACACCATAGTCGATCCGGTCAGCGTGCTTGCCACTCACCTGACGGAAATTATCCGATCGCATGCGGATGAATTTCTCGACAGGCAGAATCTCCAGGTGTTGATCGATCGCCTGAAAGAGGATTACCCGGTCGTTGTGGACGAATTACTCCCGGATAACCTCGGGCTGGGGGATATTCTCCGCGTTTGTCGCAACATGCTCGCGGAGCGTGTATCAATCCGCGATCTCGCAACGATATTTGAGACAATTGCCGACCATATCGGGCTTACAAAGGATCCCGACCTCCTTACCGAATACGTACGGGCGGCATTTTGCAGGCAGATCACTACCAGAATTCAGACATCGGATGG
>CBDUUJ010000514.1:0-2139 GCA_965370205.1 uncultured bacterium | reverse complement strand
AGTTTATAACAGAGATGATAACCCGTAGCACAGCACGGCAGTGCGTCCTACCCCCCACTATTTATATCAATAACGCACTGCCGTGCTGTGCTACGGGTTACAATTTATACTCAATAACGCACTGCTGTGCTACGGGTTACACTTCACTCGATTAACCGGGTGCTGATTCGGCTCAATGTTTCTTAACCAGAGTTAATTACTTGCGGTATGGAAACCATTCATCTATAATATGGTTCAGTATTGCAACTGTATTTATCATTTACCGGGCTTTTGCCTCGGTGAATTTTTTTGCATGCCGCCAGAAAACCGTAAGGGATAATTTTTCCGGCGTATTTCGGCGATACACAGGCAGGGAAACCGGGATGTACGGAATATGTTCGAAGGCGAACCGACAAAAAATACGAGAGTCGTCATTATCTCGCTGTCGAACCCATTCAATGTGGGCGCGAGACATCTAAGCTCGCTCTCAAAAGCCCATGGTTACGACACCCACATGATTTTTGTCGGTGCCTTTCAGAAGAACGACATATTCCCCCCAACGGATAAAGACATCGAGATATTGACCGACCTCATCGTGAATGAGATCAAGCCCGATGTGGTCGGTATCTCCGTAAGCTGCTCGGCATTCTATCAGACATCGATTAAAATCACCGATGACCTTCGCAGGAAAGGATTTGACGGATTCATCGCATGGGGAGGCATTCATGCGATTCTCTGCCCGGAGGACTGCATCGAGCATGCCGATATTGCGTTCACAGGCGAGGCGGAAATTCCCTGGGTGGAATTTCTCGATTGCGTTGAAAATGGGAGACCTGTTTCCGATATTCACGGCGCATGGGTGAAAGATCCGGACGGGTCGATTCATCAAAATCCGCATGGCGACCTTGTCGAGAACCTGGATGAGGTGCCGTTCCCGGATTACGACAATGACCGTAAATATCTGATCGCCGACAGTACACTTGAGAAAATTGAGCCTTTCCGAAAGGAGATGTATTCCATCTTCGTGCTTTCAAGCCGGGGCTGCCCGTTCAACTGCTCGTTCTGCGCAACCCCGCTTATACTTGAGGAGCATAAGAAAGGTTTGCGGAAGGGGAAATTCATCCGCCAGCGGTCGGTGAAGAATGTAATCGATGAGATTAAATACATCGAGGACAGCTTCCCGGATTTCAAGGCAAGCAAGGATGGGACGATAAATTTCGGCGATGATGTCTTTGTCCTGCACAAGGAATGGGTCATTGAGTTCACTAAGGAATACCAGAAGAACTTCACCCGTCCCTACTGGTGTTATTTCCACCCTAACACTGTCAATCAGGAGATAGTCGAGACACTCGCAGGAACCGGGCTGACATATGTGGATATGGGTGTTCAATCCGGAAACGAGCGGGTCAGAACAAAAATATTTCTCCGCACGGACACGGATGAAAAGATCAGGAAGTCTGTTAATATTCTTCACAAAGCCAAAGTCGGGATCGTTATGGATGTGATCACCGACAATCCATTCGACACCGAAGAGGACAAACGCTCCGGACTGGACTTCTTCCTCTCACTCAGACGACCGTTCGCGCTCAACTATCTCAGCATGATCATGTTTCCGAAAGTGAAATTCACGCAGATGGCTCTGGAAGCGGGATTGATCGGCGAGGATGATATCGAGCAGAACCGGATGAAGATTTTCGAGCAGTGGGAGACGAAATACGACTGGGACGGCAGGAGTTCAAACGAGCTTTTCTGGATCGCACTTTATTCGATGACCGGAAAATTATTCATGCCGAGATGGTATCTAAAATTACTGGCTAATATCCCGTATTTCAGGAAGAAACCGGGATTCGTGGTCTGGTCGGCGAAACGTGCGAGTAATCTTGTCTGGCTGGACAAAAGAATGAAAATATTCTGGGTACGGTTATTCAGGGGACAGATACGCTTCAGCGATATAACATACAGCATAAGGAAATACCGGCGACTGGGTCTTCCCCAGGAATAGAAACCCGGTCATATTGATCATGTGAGGCGCCATTATATGGACGATAAAAGCCTTGATATTAAAACAGTGAAGAAAACCCTGGGCAAACCCAAAAAGGGTCCCCTGCCCGAGGGGCACTACTATCACAATAATTACGGACCTCTTCCGAACGATCTCAA
>CBDUUJ010000513.1:0-2145 GCA_965370205.1 uncultured bacterium | reverse complement strand
AACACCGAGAATTATTACATCCCATATAATATACAGCTTTGTGTGAACCCCCTTCCAGTACTTTTGTTCCTCCTGTGTCATGGTCCCGAACATCTCGGGCGATACACCTTCCGCCTCCATTCTGGCTGCGAACTGGTGGCGTACGATGGGGTCGATTACAAGTAACGACAGCCCCCAGAGAATCGCCATTCCGATGATTAATCCCATGTGTACGCGAAGGTCCTGCTGGTGCTGAGATCAGGTTTGTGAATATTTATCAATGGGGATCTTCCCATTTCACTTCAATGCTGCCGTTGGAATAGATCCGGATATCGATATTATCATCGCCGATTGGGTCTTTAGTTGGATTATCAGGATCGCCGGAATATATTCGACCGTAATCCCATTCCAGATCACCTTCATCATCGCCCAGGTCAGTCCGGAATATGTTTCTTTCATCCAGACCGACAGTTCTCAGGAAATCAACATATCGAGCAGCGGATGCCGCTCTCGGATGATCGAAAATCCCGTAATGTCCCGCAGATATGATCACATACTCAGGGCTGACTTCCCCGATGAATTCAGTTGAGCTGCTCGAATCGGATCCGTGATGAGGCACTATAAGAATATCGGAATCGATTCTTCGATCGTTCCTGTGAGCGAGCATATATTCTTCCGAGGAAATGGGATCGGTGATGTCATCGTCGTACTCGAATCCCTCGGCGTCCCCGGTGAACAGGATCGACCTGTCGGCGTAATCAAGCCTGAGCACGATGCTTGTAGTGTTTGTGTTTTTCTTTTTAAAATAGCCGGGATTTTCATCCCATCCGCAAATGACGGTTAAGCTGACCTCTCCAAAATTGAATTTATCGAATCCGTGCCAGCTTTCACAGTTCTCGTGGTCAGCGACGCCGTAATCATCAAATTCCACGCAGTTATGATACATTAAGTTCAGGTCTCTGAAATTACGATACCCGACTGAATTCACATTCGCTTTCCACCAGTCGGGTTTGTTGCTGTATTTTCCATATTCGAATGTATTGCCGGTGCGCAGGATGCTTTCAAATACATACAGCTTGTCCTTCGCGAAGATCTTTTCTACCGCATTTGTATGATCGGTGTGATCGTGGCTTAAAACAAGAAGATCGATCTTGGTAATCCCGTTAAAGAAATCATCGACCTCCTGAAGTATTGACGAGGTTCCCTGTCCCCCCATTGAACCGGCGTCGTATATCATATATTTATCGCCGGGCATTTCAATAAGGCAGCATAACCCCTGGCCGCAGTCAACGATACGCACATGGACGTAATCCGCTGGCTGCGCGCTTGCGCCTACTGTCAGACCGATCAGCAGCAACAGAACAATTATTACTTTTCTCATGATGGACCTCCTCCATCGAATCCCGTGTAGACAGGATTCATTAATTTGCCGGCACCATGCAGGATTATACAAATATTAATACTTTTATGCAAATCAGTTATCTGATGAGTTTACGGTTTGACGATGGTTTCATCTGAATGATATTATCACTCCGCCCTGAGCCTGCATTTCAGGTCGGAATAACAAGGAGAAAGAATGGCGGAAAATAAACTCACTCTCGACAACATCTCATCGCTTGCCAAGCGCAGGGGATTCATTTTCCAGTCGTCCGAAATCTACGGCGGTCTCGCAAGCTGCTGGGATTTCGGTCCGCTGGGTGTCGAGCTAAAGAACAACGTAAAAAATCTCTGGTGGAAACATGTGGTGCGCATGCGCGATGACGTGGTCGGGATGGATTCAAGCATCCTCATGCACCCGGACGTGTGGGTCGCGAGCGGCCATGTCGGAGAGTTCCACGATATGCTCGTAGACTGTCTCGGATGTAAAACCCGAGTCCGTGAAGACCACCTTGAAAACGGAAAATGCCCAAGATGCGGCGGAAGTGAATTCACCGCTCCTCAGAAATTCCAGCTTATGTTCAAAACCCAGGCCGGAGCGACCGAGTCGGGCAAAATGGATGTCTGGCTCCGTCCGGAAACCTGCCAGGGGATCTTTGTCGATTTCAAGCAGGTTCAGACGGTAAGCCGGATGAAAGTGCCGTTCGGAATAGCGCAGATCGGCAAGGCGTTCCGTAACGAGGTCACGACGAAAAGTTTCATTTTCCGATCCCGCGAGTTCGAACAGAT
>CBDUUJ010000512.1:0-2151 GCA_965370205.1 uncultured bacterium | reverse complement strand
CGGGGACATTTTGTTTTTGCTTTCTACAACGATGAATTAATCAGGGATCTGCGGGGCAAAAAAAAGTGTCCCCGTAGCCAATCGAACGTTATGGAATTTCTTCTTCGCGGCGGGCCTCTTATCTGGCCCATTCTGATCGAAAGCATTCTCGCGCTCTGGGTGATTATCGAGCGGAGCATCTTCGTGCTTGCGGTTCTTCCGCGACGCCGTAAAGCCCTCCATGACCTCATCCGGCATGTCGGGAATCCGGGGAGTGATATCGATCAATCGATTTATGCCGAGCTTGGAGATTTCGCGAAAGCTGTCGACCGCGCAAGAAAAGAGGGATCGCTCAACCAGTCGCTTCTCGCGCTCCAGGCGGACAGGCTGGTCGGGGAGTCGGAGAAAAACCTGTCCATCCTCAACATTGTCGCGCAGTCAGCGCCGCTTCTGGGACTTCTCGGAACGGTGACCGGAATGATCGGAGCGTTTATTGAAATCCAGAACCTGGGAGGGCAGGTGACCCCGTCCGATCTCGCGGGCGGCATATGGGAGGCGCTTATCACGACCGCCGCCGGATTGACAGTCGCGATTCCGGCGCTGATCGCACATGTCGGTTTCTCCCGGGCGGCGGACAAATTCGCGCAGCAGGTTGAATCGGCTGTCTCGCAGATTACTCACAAGCTGTCGAAAGATGGAATGGAGATTGTGTGAATGAGTGATAAATCATTCAGACACCGGTCGCCGATGCTCCGGAGAAACCGGGCCAAAAGACCGGCTCCCGAGATCATGATCGCGCCACTGATCGATATCGTCTTTCTCCTCCTGATATTTTTCATGCTGATAACCAGATTTCTTTCACCGACCATCGCTGTCGCGCTTCCGGATAGCGATTCCGGTGTCATCGATGAATCCCGCGCGAGGACTGTGACAATCGACGCAGACGGAAACGCATTCCTCGATGATGTCTCCATGACGCTTCAGGAGATCACACGTGAGCTTGCCAATAGCCGGCTTTCAGGTGAGCTGGACCTGGTCAGGCTCCGTGCCGACAGGGATACCGGATTCCAGTCGGTCATTGATGCGCTCGACGCGATACGCGATGCGGAAATTTTCGATGTCGCGTTCGAAACGGATCGATCCAGGCCTCTAACTCATGAGAATGAAAATATTGATGGGGAAGGGGAGGGGAATCAGGGATAATGCTCCGAACCATTTCAGCGCTTGCAGTGAGCCTTATCGCGCATGTTGTTGTGATCGTAAACCTGAACATGCCTGCTGTCTCTGCGGATTCCCATAATATTATAAATATACGAATTCAGGAACAGCCCGCGATCGCTGAAATGCCCGTGGAACTCATGGAGCCTGCTGAGATTGCGGAAGCTTTTCCTGTAATCGATTCAAAGCCTGCCGACAGGGAAATTGAAAACCCGTTTCATGAGACCCCGGACATCGAAACTATTTCGCAGCCGATTGAAAATGCCGATTCGGATGATGAACGGGATGAAGCCGAAATCACCGATGAAATCGCTGCCGATAATGGTCCCGGTGAAACGGTGAGCGGAAATGGTGATCCTGGAGATATCGGCGGAGAAAGCGACATCGATGATGGAATGTCAAATGGAATTGAAAATGGCTTCGAGTCTGAAGGAAACGGGCAGGGGAATGCCGGCAACGGGAACGAATCGGATACACCGGCTTTGGACCTCGATGCGATCAGGGCCGACTACAGCAGGAGAGTGCTGAACGCAATTTCATCTCATAAAAAATACCCGCAGACCGCCCGACGTCTCGGGCAGGAGGGGAATGTGGGGATCAGATTTCATGTGGCATTGGACGGGTCGGTATCCATGATCTCAATAGAATCTTCGAGCGGTTTCACATCACTGGACAACGCGGCGCGCGATGCTGTGAACTCGGCAAGCCCGGTCCCGCCGATTCCCGAAGAGCTGGACGTCGAGACGATGATATTGTCATTGGCGATAATATTCGATCTGGACTAATAATCCGATCTGGACTAATAATTCGATCTGGATTGATAATCCGATCTGGACTAATAATCCGATCTGGACTAATAATCCGATCTGGATTGATAAAAGGATTATAAATTTACCAGTTTTAATTTCCTGTAGTTGTAAGACCAATTTTAGAAAGTAAAAATTTATTCATATC
>CBDUUJ010000511.1:0-2154 GCA_965370205.1 uncultured bacterium | reverse complement strand
CCAACCCAAAACTCAAAAACATTCCGGGGACTCTTTCTTTTTTAAATTCCTTAATTTCCGGGGACACCTTCTTTTTCGCCCTGCTAAAAAATGGTGTCCCCTCTCTACCTTGCCTATCAACCACCAAATATGCTATTAACTTCGTATGATATATCCATGCTTCAAGGGCAAGGTCGCGCTTGTCACCGGCGGAACCCGAGGCATCGGAAGACAGACATCAGAGCTCCTCGCGGCCTCCGGATGCAGTCTCGCGCTTGTGTACCGTCACGACCGCAGAACTGCCGAGGCCACTGAGAAAGAACTGGAAGGCTACAAGGTCGCCATCCATCTCATCCAGGCCAACATCGCGGAAGAAAAGAATATTCCGTTTGTGCTGGCTGAAGTGAACAAGCGATTCGGGCGCCTGGATTATTTCGTATCCAACGCTGTATTCGGTGTGCTCAAGCCGATCGGAGAATTTACCGCAAAACGGTTTGATATCGGCATGAACGCCAACGCCCGCGCCTATCTCCTTCTCGCCCAGGCCGCAGCCGACCTGATGGTTCCACCGGGAACTGTCGATGATCCGTGGGAGGTTCCCGACGGTCCCCTTCCCGCACATAAACGAATCGTCGCTCTCTCCAGTCTGGGAAGCGGGAAGCATATCCCCCGCTACGCGGGCATCGGCGCGAGCAAGGCAGCCATAGAAACCCTGACACGATATCTTGCTGTAGAACTGGGTGCTCGCGGAATCGGGGTCAATACGGTTTCGGGAGGTCTCGTTCAGACCGACTCCCTGAATGCTTTTAAAGAAGACGCGGAATGGCTGGGTAACCAGATTAAGAGAACTCCGCTTGGACGGATCGGACAACCAAGAGATATCGCGCAGGCTGTGGTCTGGCTGTTAAGCGATCAGGCTGCCTGGATTACAGGACAGACGATCATCGCAGACGGCGGCCTGAGCCTGATGTAGAATATGAATAATACCCTAAAATTACCTCCATCCATCCCGGATATGAGCGTCATCATTACCGGCGCAACCCGTGGTATCGGCGCGGGAATCGCTCTCTATCTTTCAAACCTGGGCGCGAAACTGACCCTCGGCTATCTTGAAAATGACGAACCGGCGCTTGAACTGAAGAAAAAATCAAAATCCGATATCGCCCTCTATAAAGGCGACCTGACCTCACCGGACGGCGCAGCGGGAATCGTCAAAACAGCGATTGGCCGTTACGGTCGCGTGGATGCTCTCATCAGCAATCTCGGACCGTTCCTGTGGAGAGAAATCTCGGAGATGTCCCCCGATGAATGGGACAACATGATCAAAGCAAATTTATCCAGTCATTTTTATCTCGTGAGCGAACTCCTTCCCGGCATGAGAGAGCGGAAACAGGGCAGCTTCATTTTTATCGGGGGAATCGGAAGCGGGCTTATCACCGGACATCCCAGGGCTTCAGCCTACAACGCCGCGAAAGTGGGACTTGCCGAGTTCATGAGATCGCTCGCGGTCGAGGAGGGTCCGAACGGTATCCGGGCAAATATGATCGCGCCGGGAATTATCGACAACGGCGAGTATACCGACGGCTACAAGGAAAGAATCGTTGATGAAATTCCGCTTCGCTATGTGGGGCAGCCGTCAGACATCGCGAGTACCGTTGCCTGGCTGCTTTCCGGGGAATCCGCATACATCACCGGCTCAATTATCGATGTCTCCGGCGGGTATCATCTCACAATGCGCTGATATCTGATTTACTAAATATCTACCGGTGGCGCATTCAAGCGAGTCTTCGAGTTTGGAAGTGTGCGCTTCAATTTTTTATTTGCTCCGGAGGATACTATTAATGACCCAGTACCGGAGAAATACAATGGATAATCAACGCGCGCAGGAAATAACCGATCGACTCAAGCAGAGAGGCGTATCCGGGCAATGCCCCATGTGCAGGAATAACAAATTTTCAGTAAATGGCACAGTTTCGCAGGAAATTGAGAATAAAGGTCAGGGATTGCAGGGGATTCTGGACAAGCTGAACGGGGAAGGGGAGTTCGGACCCATTGAGTGCGTTGTTACGGTCTGCACGAATTGCGGGTTCGTCGCAAAATATTCTCTTCGGGTTCTTGAGTTGCTTCCATCGCAGGAGAAATACGTGAAGTAATAGTTAAAGATTATTTCCAGAA
>CBDUUJ010000510.1:0-2158 GCA_965370205.1 uncultured bacterium | reverse complement strand
CCCGCAGATTGTTGATTAATTCATCGTCATAGAAGGCAAAAACAAAATGTCCCCGTGGCTATGTCCCCGTGGTTAAAACCGATTTAACTTCCAGGATTGGTATAAATCGAATTAATCGGGGACACCTTCTTTTTCGCCCCGCGAAAAAAAGGTGTCCCCAGACATAAAAAAGTTTTATTTAGCAGGATTGGTCTTACCCGGGATTAAAAACACTCAGCAGGTCCGTCATCCGATCGATAAGCATCTCCGCATGCTGCATCTCCTGTGGTAATCCATATCCCCATGTCACGCCAATCGCTTTAATCCCGGCTGAATGAGCGGCATCGATATCGGCACTCCGGTCGCCGATATAAATCAATGTGTCGGTTCCACCGAATTCATTCGCCCACTCGCACAGAACATCGGCTTTGTTCCTGGAGAAATCCTCACCCAGAAAACAGAGATCCTCGAAAAATCCCCGCAGATTGCATCCATCAAGGACAGCGTCAAAATATCTACTGGAAGCGTTTGTAAGGCACCTGAGAACATAGCCGCGCTCCATGAGTACACTCAGAGTTTCATGTACACCGTCGAAACACCGTCCCCTGCCCTCTTTCAAACGGCGTTTCTCGGCATCTCCAACATGCTTATGCAGCAGTTCCCAGTGTTCCCTGTGAGATTCGGGAAGCATGGCGGGGAAAAAATCGTATGAAGGAAGTCCGATAAATCTTTTCGCCTTCTCCCATGATACCGTGGGACCGTCCTCACCCAGTTCCGACCAGAATTTCTCAAATCCCTCGCGTATAGCGTCATACGAAACCGAGAAGGAATTGAAGAGGGTACCGTCCATGTCGAATCCGATAGCTTTCAGTCCGGTTATATCCATGATTATCCAATGCTTAAAGCGCCACCAGGGCGCTTCAGTTTATGCCTTTGAATTGTAATTATAACCTGAATTCTATAGCGTCTGTAACCTGCGCTTTACACTTTCGGCATATTCAATGACACCGCCGGTCTGGTATTCGATAGCCAGCTTCGCGGCTGCCTTGTGGGGGTAGATAGTCTTTCCATGGGATTGATCGCCAAGCATAAGCCCCGTTGTCTGCTGCTCCGATATATACACCCACTTGCCGCCGTAAGCCCGTCTGAGCACCTCTCCGAGATAATTCCCGGCAAGATAAACAAACACCCTGCGCTCTCCTATTTTTCCTTCCTTTCTCATTTTATCGTTGAGGGAGCGAAGATAATGATCCAGAAATTGCAGGCTGCCTATTGAGTAATCCAGCTCGATGCCGAGATCGGTCTTTAGAATATCGATAAATTTACCGGTCTCGTCGGGAATGATCCTGGATAATTCATCATCCGTCGGGCCGTTGCTTTTCCTTTTCGCCGAACCGCCGGGAGTCGGAAGCATCTTCAGAGGCTCCGATGGCGGCGGTGTGAAACCTTTCGTATCATCAAGCGGGGAGACGGTTTCGAGCCGTTCGACCACGTTATTCCAGTAGACCGACAGGTGATGGTCCTCAATATCGGTAAAAGCGCCACGGACCCTCGCGAACGGGCTTATTGTGATATCCTTGCCCATAAGTCCTTTTAAACCCGGTCCCGCAAAAATATCTCCCGTTTCCCATCGTCCACCACAGGCTCTGAGAATGACCTCGCCCAGGTAACTCCCAAGCATTACAATAGCGGCATCTCTATCCTCGTCAACCATCGTTGCCGATAATTCCAGCAAAACCCGATCAAGCGCAATCAGCGATGGTGGAGAGTAATCCAGTTCTATCCCGGACATGCTTCGAACCCACTCGACAGCATTACCCGCAGCCTCGGCGCATTCTTTTGCCAGTTCTTCTGGAGAAGGTTCTGCGGCAGGAATATTGAATGCCATATGGGTTGCTTCCTTTCCGTCCTCCGGACGTTAATCGTTTATTGATTCTGGATCGCCCCACCTGCATTGGGGCTTAATTCCGGATACGAGGCTTTCACTTTTTACTTCAGCGACAAAGCCAGCACATTAACTCCAGGCGACACCAAATACTATCATTTCAACCGGCAATTTTTCCGGTCCACTCCCCCCCCGGTATTTTACCCTTAAATCTGTGATCTAACAACTGTAAACACACTTTGGACTCATTCAGAGGTCGAGATTCCTGGAGATATCAATTAATTCCTCGATTCC
>CBDUUJ010000509.1:0-2169 GCA_965370205.1 uncultured bacterium | reverse complement strand
GGGCGGCATATTTTTTAAAAATAATAATCGAGAATTATTGTGCCTTTTTCAATAGTCCCGTCCCGTCGGCTGTCCTGCGAGAATCCTGCCGGCATGAATACGGGAATCCTGCCGGCATGAATACAGGATAATTTACTTCTTTGGCTCGATTCGTTTTTGATCTCCCATGCAGGGCTGGAGGATTTCGGGAATCGCGAGTCCGCCGTCCGGTTCCTGGTAATGCTCCAGTATGGAAACCATGATCCTGCTGGTCGCGAGCGCGCTGCCGTTCAGTGTGTGAAGGAACTCAGGTTTACTCTGATCTGCAGGGCGATAGCGAATGTTCGCCCGTCTGGCCTGGTAATCCGTACAGTTCGAGATACTGGAAACCTCGCTGAACGCATTCTGTCCGGGAAGCCATGCCTCGATGTCGTAAGTAATTGCCGCCTGCTGGGCAAGGTCGCCGGTTGCGAGGAGAGTCGTGCGATATGGCAGGTTGAGGTCCTCGACGATCTTCTCCGAGAAAACTCTCATTTTTTCCAGTTCATCGTCGCTTTCGTCAGGTAGCGTGTAGGAAAAGATTTCCACCTTGTGAAACTGGTGGATTCGAATCAGGCCGCGTTCCCCGGTTCCGTATGTTCCCGCTTCCCTGCGGAAGCACGGAGTAAAACTGGCAAGCCGCAGTGGAAGATCCTCGCCTGTGAATATCTCGCTCCGGTAAAGGTTCAGAAGGGGAACCTCACTGGTTGGAATGAGAACGAGGTCGTCGTCGCGGCACTCGTAGGCCTGTTCCCTGAATTTCGGAAACTGTCCGGATGCGAACATGCTTTCGGAGTTGACGAGGTAGGGGGGAATTATAAGCTCGCGACCATCGCCGACGGCCCGATCGATGAGTAATTTAACCAGCGCCCACTCAAGTCTTGCCAGTTCGCCACGATAGAGGGGCCAGTTGCTGCCGGTCATCCTTGCCGCTCTGGGGAAATCAAGCCCGCCACGCATCATGAGACCCTCGGCGACCTCTATATGATTTCTGAACGGGAAGTCCCAGTTTTTCGGAGAGATGGCTTCTCCGAATTTATACACTTCGATATTGCCCGATTTATCCGGTGAGACAGGGGTTTTTTCAAGCGGGATATTCGGGAGGACTTCGATAGCCCCGTCAAGAGCGGTCTGGACTTCCAGCAGCTCGTTATCCAGGTTCTTTATCTCGGCGGAAAGAGATTTCATCGTTGCCAGAATATCGCCTGTATCCTCACCGGAATTTTTCCTGGCGCCGATTTCCTTACTGGCGCGATTCTTCTCGGCTTTCTTTTCCTCGACCAGGCCGATCAGGCGCCTACGTTCCCCATCGAGCTTTTTCAGAGTTTCAAGGCTGAAATTCGGGTCGCGGGACTTCAGACGGTCGGCGGCTCCGTCGATGTTTCCAAGTAGTGTTTTAATATCCAGCATAGCGATCAGACCGCCTATCCTTTGAGTCAGCAGTCGAATGCAAGTATACGAGCAGGAAGTTTGATGTCAATGCCGGTGAAATCAAAAAGGAAATAAGCTGTTCCAATGGAGAAAAAAAATTATGATTGTCAGGTCTTTATTATTAATATCGATTGCGCTAACTGTGGATAGTAGAGTAAAATATAGTGCTTGCTAACACCTTATGGAGGTGCGCACATGATGCTGCGCAACTACGCCTTTACGTTTATTGTAATTGTATTGGGATTTTTTATTTTCAGTTGCCAGGGCGGAGGTAATCCCACCGTACCAGAATCGGGAGACCAGCCGAATCCGGGCACAGACCCGGTATCACCGGACTGTAATTCGGTGCTGGTAAGTAATGGTCATCAGATTCTTGCATTGATGGAAGTTCAGATCGATGCCGGGGAGGGGACGATTGAAGCAACACCGCTCCGGACCGCAATACAGCATCTGGACATGATCCAGTTGATACCGCTTTACTGCAATCCGGTATCCGACTGCCTTGAGTTCATTAACCTCTTTATAAACGAAGAGACCGCGATATGCGATCTTGATGTGGTCGTGACACATCCGGTCCCGATTGCCTATGCGGATGTTTTCGACATGCGCGGAATCGGCATCTTCAAGGGAACCCTGGATCCCGGATTCGATGGAGGGCCGATCGCAACGCAAATGCTGAATGCATACGGCTATACGACCGCTTATGATATCGAAGGAGAA
>CBDUUJ010000508.1:0-2202 GCA_965370205.1 uncultured bacterium | reverse complement strand
GTAAATTATCTGAACTTTCGTCTCCCTCATTTTTCACGTCAATGCTTTCAAGCAGCAAAATATCCATAATTGCGTTACAGGCAGCCTGTCGTACGGAAGGCGTTTCGTCGTCAAGCGCTTCAAGCAAGACAGGTAAAACCCGCAACTCGGTTTCCGAATCAGTCAAGTTAGCTCTGAACCCGTATCCAATGAAAATAGCGGTTTCATAACGCAGTTGAGGATCGTCATCATCGAGCAGCGCAATTACTGCATCAATCCCATCCTCCTGAGCGCAAATTTCATAAAGGGCATTTGCTGCTTTATTCTGAGTTTCCATATTATGGGATGAAATCATCTGGTGAATCAAAATCGGGACATCCTCTAAAGAAGGATTCTCATAATCTATTACAACATCATTTTCGGAATCGGAACCAGAATCCGGCATTTCTCTATTGGCAATGCCACAGCCGCATGTAAGTGCCAACAATAGAAAAAACACAACCACGATTTTATCGATTAGTGTAAGCATCTACCTTACCTCCACCTGGTCAGTTTCGTAACCCGGAAATCCATTTCCCGGGACCTCTGTAAAAACTATAAATATCTACGACTAACTAAATAATTATACTCTATATTCTGACGGATCAATAAAAATTTACGTTCGGTTTGCGGGCGGCGAGGACATCATCGAGACGTCTCACGACCGTGTAATGCGGCGCGTCGTGCAGCCACTCCGGATTGGTTTTCGCCATCTCAACAATTCCCATTAAAACCTCGACAAAATGATCCAGCGTCTCGATGGTCTCGGTCTCGGTCGGCTCGATCATCAGCGCTTCCTTCACGATTAGCGGGAAATAAACGGTCGGCGGATGCACGTTGCAATCCAGAAGCGTCTTCGCGATATCCAGCGTGCGGACATTGTTTTCCTTCGCAAGCCTTTCCGCGCTCGCGACAAACTCATGCATGCACATCCGGTTGTAGGGGACATCGAGAAACTTCGAGATTTTGACCCTGAGATAATTCGCGTTGAGAACCGCGATCTCGCTCATCCGTTTCACACCCTCCGCGCCAAGCATTCTGAGATATGTGTATGCCCGGATCAGCACGAGGAAATTCCCGTAGTAGAGTTTCATTCGTCCGATTGAGTCGGGAATATCAGTCCAGTCGAGAATTCCATCCTCGCGCTCGAAAATTCGCGGGTTGGGAAGGAACGGCGCGAGATGTTTTTTCACGCCGACCGGTCCCGATCCCGGTCCGCCGCCCCCGTGCGGGGTTGAAAATGTTTTGTGCAGATTCAGATGGATGACATCGAAACCCATGTCGCCGGGACGGGCGATCTCGGAAATCGCGTTTGCGTTCGCCCCGTCATAGTAAAGCTGTCCGCCCGCCTCATGGATCAAATCAGCGATTTCGAGCACATCTTCCTCGAATAATCCCAGCGTGTTGGGATTGGTCATCATGATCCCGGCGGTGTTACCGGACAATTTTTCCTTCAGCACATCGACATCCACAAGCCCGCGATCGTTCGACTTGATCTCGACAACTCTAAAACCCGCCATCGTGGCGGATGCCGGATTCGTGCCGTGCGCGCTGTCGGGGATGAACATGTCCTTCCGATGCCCTTCACCTTTCGACTGGAGATATTTCTTGATTATCAGAAGCCCGGTGAACTCGCCGTGCGCTCCCGCCGCCGGTTGAAGAGTGAACGCATCCATCCCGAAAATCCGACTGAGCCAGGTTTCAAGGTCGCGCATCATCAGAAGCGATCCCTGACATTCCTCCGGCTCCTGGTACGGGTGCAGGTCGGTGAAGCCCGGCATATTCGATGTAATGTCGTTGATCTTCGGGTTGTACTTCATCGTGCAGCTTCCGAGCGGATAGAAACCGTTATCGACCCCGAAATTCCGCCGCGACAATCCGATGAAATGCCTCGCCAGCTCATTCTCGCTGACCTCCGGAAGCTTAGCGGGAGTTTCGCGAAGACATCCCTTCATCTCAGATTCATCAAAAGGCGAATCGCCTGAAAGTGAATCATCCGGTGTTCCGACACACGACCGTCCCGGTTTCGATTTCTCGAACACTGTCGGAAACTCCTGATGAAGGCTGTTCATTTCGATTTTTGCATCAATACTGTCTGTCGTCATATCTCAATCCTTTTTTCAATTCTCAATTCCAGAGTATCCTGCTGATTAATATAGAAATTGATAAAAAAGCCGATACACT
>CBDUUJ010000507.1:0-2203 GCA_965370205.1 uncultured bacterium | reverse complement strand
GACGGGACGTCCGCGCTACAAAAATTCCGGATTATGAGACACCCTCTAAAGGGTGAGGTACCGGAAATCTTTTTTTTCTTTTTCAACAGTTCCATTCACTCAACACAATCGACATCCGCGAACTCAAGCCCCAGCGGTTTGGCAGTTTCATTCCGGAACTGGCAGTCCGGATACGTTCTCTGCGTCCAGAGTATGTCGAAAATACTTCCCGGTGTGTCGGTTTCAAGCATGAATTCGAGAGTTGATGACGTGACATATTCGGGCGGCACGAGGAAAATATCCCATTGCGCGCTGATGAAACCTGGGATATTCTTCGCAAGCTCGATTACGTTTTCGTTCTCCGCACCGTCAATATAAAGCCGATAACCGTGAAGCAATCCCGCGCGGTTTATCGCAAGCGCAAGCCATCTATCCTGAATCGGATCGATCTCCCATGTCACTTCCTTAACTCCCGCAAGGCTTGGACCCAATAGGAAATCCTCAATTTCTCCGTTATGAGAGGTCACAACGCCACCGCGAAATTCATCGCCCTGATCGGATGGGATTAATTCAACATGCATTCTGGGAAGGGGATCTGTGTGGAAAAATCTATGGAACTCCCGCTCACACTCGATTGTTCCGTCGAATATTCTGGTTATGTAATCTGGAATGATTATATCCAGCCCGTCATAGGAATGCGCGACATGCCAGCCTCCGAGCGCTGTCAGGGTCGGCGCACCCACATCTCCCTCCCGATCGATAAGTCGAGGCAATGCATCCCGTCCGATAAAAATGCTCACTACCTCCGGATTTGTGAGGAAGCCGAGTTCGGGTATCGGTTCATCTCCGATATGCACGGTCTGCACAATAATTGGAGGTCCTATCTCAACAATGGTGATTTCAGTCCCGGGAGGTGATTCGGTGGAGGAAGATGTAAATTTGAAATTATTAAACGGACCTCGTGAACCCTTATAATTCCAGCCATTTGCCAGAAGGTAATAATTTAGAAAAACCTGACTTTCACTACCGACATAGATTGGAGCCTGGTTGTCAAAGCGACTTATTGAGGCTTGACTTAATATTTCATCCGCCATCCGACGAGCGCCGTCCTCAATCCATCCGTACTGAAATCCCCTGCCCTGCCGGAAATCCTGCATGTAGAACCAGACCGACCCGGTCGGATGCAGCCCGTGGTTGCGCGCGTAGGTGATCGTCTCGCCCCACGCCAGACGCGTTCTGCCGTCGCATTGTTTTATCGTGCTCGCAGTCAGCATCGAAAGAGCGCCGCATATAAAAAGCACCATGAAGATAATTCTCATCGGGCGGTTGTATTTCACAAGACGGACAAGCCAGCCATAGAGCGCGATGATACTGAACGCGGCAAGCCAACTCACCACCGGGTAATACGCGATGAAATAATGGGGCGAGTAGAGATGTCCGGTATAGAATGTATTGAAGCCGACGATCCAGAAAAAGATAAACGGCAGCGGTTTCTGGTCGGTTGCGAATCTATAAACGAATCCGGCAAACGCGAACACAAACAGGAACGGACCCATCCCCCACCAGTTGAGGAGAAGAGATTTCGGGTAGTCCGGATGGTGCGGTCCGACATGAAAAATTTCCGCAAGTGAAACTCCCGATCCCAGCCAGAACACCGCAAGGATAGCGATTGTTATCGCGTACAGGATAAGCGTCCGTCGAAGTCCGCGCCGGTCGACAAACAGCGCATAGCAGATCGGCGCAAGCATTCCGAGCGCCATGTCGAGCCTGACGATTATCGCCCACGCGAAAAGTATCGCGGACACGACAAGCCACCATCGCCCGCCCTTTATTCGGTAGCTTTGAATCATCGCCCAGACAGCGAGCATGAAAAAGAACAGCGCCGGGACGAGCGACGTGGGATACTCGCCGGTGATCCACATCATCGGGCTTAACGCGAGAACGGTCACGCTCACAAGGCCGACCCGGTAGCCCCATATCAACACGCCGAGGTGATAGCTGAGAATTAGTATCCCGATCATGAACACGGCGCATGTTATCGCCATGAAATGACCAAGGTCCGCGATATCGACATGGAAAATCCTCGCGAGAAATTCAAAGAGCAGGTAACTTCCGAATGTCTTCTCGATCTGGTAGAAGATGCCATCGGAATATGAGGTCCCCTGAAGTCTCTGCGCGACACCGAACGCCATTTTAGCGGCGTCGGGGTCCTTGAAATACGGGC
>CBDUUJ010000506.1:0-2204 GCA_965370205.1 uncultured bacterium | reverse complement strand
GGGTTTCGGGAATAAATTCCCAAAACACCATTTTTATTATGTTAGAGATTCTAAGGTAACAGGTTTCAAATATTATCAGATGTGCGCATCACTCTTCACTCGGCCCGGGACTCGGTTTTTGTGAAGGCTGAACACTGTATTCGTTTATCTGGTTATCGGTGGTTTCCTCATCCAGCTTCCGGTTGCTGCAGGTGGAGCATGCATAGACCCATAATCCGCCATTTTCCTGGATATAATAGAACGCCAGCACACCCCAGATCCACCCATCCCATGTATATTTGACATAGGAATAATTCCCGGCGTATTCCTCCTTGTCGGGATTTTTCGCCTTAATATGGTCCGGATATCCCCACGGTCCCCAAATCTGGACTTCCTTCATGGGCATTCCGGTGAATGGGTTGATCCACGCGGCGGGATTCAACCTGCCGAAACTATCAACTGTCTCAATCAGGGTCTCACCCGGCTCTTCATTGTAATGGGAGGCAATGAGCAGGATGGTGTCCATCTCATCCCACATATATCGCATCCGTTCATTCGCCTCATCCATTTTAGTTTGGCCGGTTTCCAACGCGAAATCGTCGAGTTCATCTTCCAAGTCATCCACTCCCTTAAAGAAATGAGTATGGGTCCGGCCGTTGAATGATTCCCAAAGCCATTTCTTATCCCCATCCTCGTCGGACGTTGCCCAATTGTCCTCGACATCTCCCTTCGCGAACATTTTCGGCAAACATTCAGGGTTGCCCAGACCGAAATGGAGCTTCAGCATCCCGCCCTCATGCACGTCGTAGTGAAAATAAACATCACCCGCCGAATATTCCTCGCTCTGCTTTATATCCTGACCCGTATATGGATTCCTTGGAATGACGACCAAATATCCCTTATTTAATAAGATATTGCAGATCGATCGATTCCGGCCCGGAGACCCTGCCGTCGTCCACGTAGTCACTTATCATTTTGGTGTAGGCCGTTTCTATTGCCGGGATATAAACAATCCAATCTGTCGACCAGTGCGCGTTATGGATAGCCCTCAGATCGAGTACATATCTGCCCGATGAATCAGCGGCAGCCCGGTCTGAGCAGCCGGTCGCAGCAAGCACGGCAAGCATGATCAAGACGATTCCAAATGAGTATTTCATTTTTCTCCCTCCAATATACATTTAATTATTCCCCCGCAAGATCCATCTCCCGTCGGTCGCGATGCATCCTGCCGAACCATTGCCAGAGGTGGTCCCAGATATTCAGGTAAAACATAATCCAGAACCCTAAACCGAAACAGCGTATGCCCATGCAAATATAAGTCCATGTGTAATGTTGCCACCTCGGACCGTCCAGCAAAAAGAAAACATCAGAACGTTGCTCGAATACCAGCGTAAACAGGAGGATCAATCCCTTCCCCCACGCGGGAATGCGTCGGCTTGCATACGCGAGTATTCCCACCGGTATGAGCAGGGAAACGAATATATTTATAATTTGCTCGGTCTGGCCATGTTTCCATGGCGTTAATCCCTCGATAATAATTCCCCAGGTGGTCAGAAGGATTCGCTCCGGACCGAGGCTGGTCAGGTTTGCGTCAATGTTCTGAATCAATGTGTTAAGCCCGAAACCGAACAGGACGGACAGGAAGTAATGAAGCAGCACGACAATCAACAGGAATGTGAGCCACCTTAACCATGGTTTGTCTTGAATGATGAAATACCACCGTTTCAATGCTATTGCTATTATCAGGAACGGCGTGACAAACACGATGAACATCATGAAGTTATTCAGGTCCGGTTTAACGAGACTTGGGGTGAAACTTCCACTCGGTATGATCCACAGGAAGCTCCCGACAACGTGCATCAATCCGTCGGTGAGCATCCGCCAGAACGCATAAGCCGCAATGAATGAAACTAAGAAGAGTGTCGTCTCCGGCAAAAAGCTCCTCCCGATTGAGCGGCGAAGCATCCTCGCGCTGCCCAACGTCCCGACCGGATCTGCTTCTCCCGCTTCAGCCGCTTCCAGCGCGTGGTCTTTAAGCTCCTCGGTCAACTCACGCATCCTCAATGGACGCATGAACAGCGGACCGAGAATGCGTTCCACCTTACGCCTGAGGATATTTACATCGACTCCATCCATCAGAATGACCAGCCGGTGGCGAATTCAACTCCCAAGTTCTTCACCGTCGCGACTGTTTTATCGACAGCCTCCGAGAAGCTTTTCCATTT
>CBDUUJ010000505.1:0-2213 GCA_965370205.1 uncultured bacterium | reverse complement strand
GCCCTCGTATTCAGCCGAGATCAGGCGTTTTTCGATGAATTCCCGTCGGTAGGTGGAGGTGACAGTGCGATGGCTTGCCACCTCGAATCCCCTTTTCATTAACGCAGCTTTTGCCGCCATGAACATGACATTATATGCGTCGGGGATCATGTGATCGATCTCTCCACGCTCTATTCTGTTCATCATGTCCCGGATCTTAATCCGGGCTCTTCGCATCAGGCTGTCCGCTTCTACGCTTGTTGCCATGCCATGCCTCCTCGTCGAAAGTCAGCCAGAAAACACCTGTCCACATCCAATTGTATCACATTATCATATCCGCCCAAATACTTACCCTGGGAATTTATATAATTTCCATGTCCGACAGTTGAAATTCGACCGATGTTTTTCCCTGCCAGTTGTTCAGAATAAATTGCCCGGCGACCTTTACCGACCGGCCCAGCGGGTTGGAATCATCGATATGTCCGGCCATTGAGAACGCGATTCCCTTGACCGTCGATCCGTCGCCTGCCCGGAATGTCACCTGCATATGCTGTAAATCCTTCCCGACAGCACGCGTTTTTTCGATTTTTACAGGTCCCCAGATAAAGGCAGGCGGGGGATTTCCGACTCCCCATGGACGGGTGGCGTCGAGATCGGTGACATCATCCGGACCACGGGGAGCTTCCTCGGTTTCGAAATCAAGAGCAAGCTCGGACGGTGTTGGTGTCCATTCGATCTCTCGGCAGGCCTCAAGGAAATCATTGAGTTTTTCAGGACGCACGGTCATACCGATAGCCCCGGTATGACCGCCGAGACCTTCAGCGTGCTCGCGAGTCGGTTCCATCAATTGGATGAGATTATCCGATCCGCTCGACCGCATGCTGCCCCGATACAGCGGACCGCTCTCATCCTCGGTCGGGGACAGGATGAGTGTTGGCCGACCGGTCTGTTCCGCAAGGCGCATCGCGGCGAGTCCGGCAAGTCCCGGAATGCAGTCGCGATCCACAAGCGCCAGCACTCCCGCGTCCGGAGCCGCCCACGCGACCTCGGGAAGTTCCCCGAGCCGTCGGCATATTTCGGCCTGGATGCGTTTCCGCTCCCGATTCATCCTGTCCAGCGTCCGGAAATGTGTCCAGGCTGTGTCCATATCCTTCGCGAGCAGAAGTTTCGCGGCGGGAAACGGGTCTCCCATGCGTCCGGCGGCATTGATACATGGAGCCATGCCGAACGCGATGTCCCGCGCGGATACCGGATCGGTGTTGCCGTCGCGACGCGTTCCCTCGAAAAGCGCCCTGAGACCGGGGATCTCGCTCGACGCGATTTTTTCAATTCCCAATGCTGTAAGAGCGCGGTTTTCCTTTGTCAACGGACACACATCCGCCACAGTCGCGACCGCGACAAGCGGAAGAAGTTTTGATTTATATTCATCCGCATCCCGTCCGAGCGACTCAATCACCGCAAGCGCAAGTTTGAAACCGACAGTCGCCCCCGCGATCTTCCCGCCGGGATAATCGCCTGATAGTTCGGGATGAACGAGGATCGCGTCAGCCGGAAGAACCTCCGGAATCGCGTGATGGTCGGTGACAATAACCTCGATCCCGGCATCCCTCGCCGCTTTGACCGCCTCAGCCGACGATATCCCGCAGTCGACCGTCACAATCAATTTAATCCCGGCTTCCTTCGCTTTTTCAACAGCCTGATGCGCGAGCCCGAATCCGTGGAAGTCCCGCTTGGGGAGAAATATCCGCGACGGGCACTCAAGGTCCCTGAGTGTCATGTGAAGGATGACCGCGCCGATGACCCCGTCCGCGTCGTAGTCGCCATGGACCATCACCGGTTCACTGTCCGATATCGCTTTCAGGATGCGGTCGCGGGCCTGGAGCAGTCCGGGGATCGCGTCCGGGGGAAGGATTTGCGTTTCGTTGGGATTGAGGTAATCGCTCGCACGGTCGGGGGTGTCGATTCCCCGCGCCAGAAGTACCCGCGCCAGAAGGGGTGAGCAATCCAGTTCGGCTGCAAGGGTCTGAGCCTGTTGATATGCGAGTGACGGGTCCGTCTCGCGAAGAACCCATTTGTATTTCGGCAGTGCTGTTTTTGTGATTGTCTTAGCCATGATTTTACGAAATCGATTCTACAACCCAAAACACAAAGCTGCAAATATTCGGGGGGATTTTTAATTAGACCAATTTTAGAAAGTAAAAATTTATTCATATCCGGGGACATTTTATTTTTGC
>CBDUUJ010000504.1:0-2216 GCA_965370205.1 uncultured bacterium | reverse complement strand
ATCCGATGAGGCGGGGCTCTTCAAGTCATTTACTTTTTACCGGACACTAGTGGTCACTAACGTATAAATAAGAATATTATTAAACAAATCACTCAATATGCTGTCTTTTCGGAGGGGCGACGTCCCCGTCGCCCGGAGTGATGACGTCCTCGTCATCATCACCCATACCTGCCACATCCACGTCGGTGAAAATCTGGCGGAGAGAGTGGGATTCGAACCCACGGTACGCCTTTTGGACGTACACACGCTTTCCAGGCGTGCGCCTTAATCCACTCGGCCATCTCTCCGCGCATTCTGGATTTTCACCCGTTCAGAGCTATGAATTTATACTTGATTGTTGCCTGTTGGTCAAGAGAACGATTGATAAAAATCTGATCGATATTAAAAAGCCGGGGATGGTTACCCGGCTTGTTTGATTAAGTTAACTGCCGTAATTCCGCTGTTTTATTATCTCCGTCCTCCACCATTACCATTTCCTCCGCCATTTCCGTTACCATTTCCTCCACCATTTCCGCGACCCTGACCTTCACCATTCCCCTGACCTCTGCCACCGCCCATGTTGCGTCCATTACCGTTTCCTCTCCGTTGATTACCACCCTGGTGATTGCCATCACGGTTTCCACTTCTGTAACCATTTCCACGGTTACCTCTGCCATTTTCGCCATTGTTGCCGCGTCCGTACCCGTTTCCGCCCTCCCAGTATCCGGGAGCGGTATCGTTATTGTGCCCGTTGCGGAATCCCTGGCGATGACGGTTCTGCTGACCGGAACCTTCCCCACCGCAGTTTTGATCCTGATTACGGTTTTGATATCGTTGTCGTTCACGATATCGTTGTCGTTCACGGGTTCGGGTTCTTTCACGGTTCTGATCCTGATGGTCATTACCGCAGGAACCGTCCTGTCTGCCGATACGATTCTGTTCGCGATTCTGCTCACGATTTTGTTCACGATTGCGATTCTGGACGCCGTTACCTTCCTGGCGACCATTCTCTGAGCAATTCATGTTCCTGTTCTGATCATTCCGCCCCGGGGAAGTGCTGACTCCCAATGCAAAGGCTCCCGATGATGATCCTGCGTGGTTCCGTGAAATCCGGCTGGAAGCGATACGATTACTGCTTCCCAATGTTGCAACCTGTGTGGTGATATTGCCGTTGTCACTTGATGTGTACTGTTTGACGTAGCCATTGAATGTTTCTCGGGCGACCTCATCGTTCGCCACAGCTCCTGTAACCAGGACTACAAGAAACAGTACAGGCAGTAATCCGAAAATCACATGTTCTCTCATGAGATACTCCTTAATTTTATCGAATTTCCACGATCCATGTCGTATTGTAACTGAAAGGGATTACCCCTTCAGATTTATATTGTATCTGACTTTTGGGACTAATAAAAGTGGTTTAGGGTTCAAAATTTACAGGTGGTTAAATATTAATGGTGCTATTATTATAAGCAGGCCAATCATTTTTTCTCTACATCAGGGAATTTCAGGAACACAAGCAGCCCGATAAGCACGAAAAATGCTGCGACCGGCCCGATCAGCCTGACCCCGGTCTCTCCGACTGCGTGAGTCCCGCCACTTGCCGTTGCGACAGCTCCGATCGGAAGGAGAAAATTCAGTACCGCCTTGGAGAATGCGATCCCGACTTTATTTACAAGCGCCTGACTCGCGAAAAACAGAGCCTCGCGTTTCTCGCCGGTTTCCTCGTTATTGCGGTCGATTATATCTGCGAGAAGGCTGTTGGGTATCACTAAAAGGAGCGAGAGCGGAATTCCAAGAAGCCCGAAAAGAATATACCCCGCCACCGGATCCGAAAGCGGGCCTTTACCGACAAATCCGATTAATGGCAATAAAATGACGAACATGATCGACATGATGATCATTGCGCGTCTCTTGCCGAGTTTCTTCCCGATCCAGTACGAGCCGATCCCCGCGACAGCGGCCACGAGCATTGCGGTTCCAAGAATGATTATATATACGTCCTTATCACCGAAGAGATGCACCGCGACATACCTCGCGCTTGTCTCGATCATCTTGAATCCGAACCAGAACGCGACAATCGAGATCAGGTAGATCCGAAACGGCGTATAAGAAAGTGCTGATTTTATCTGGCTCATGGTCGATGGTCGCGGCGGGATGTCATCTGCATCGGCTTCATCCGGTATTTTTACAAACGCCGCGACAAGCAGAAACGGCACGCATGCAATCGCACCGATGAG
>CBDUUJ010000503.1:0-2253 GCA_965370205.1 uncultured bacterium | reverse complement strand
CCGGAATTCGCTCCCCTGAAAGCTATCCCGAAAAAATTATTAGAGGAAGGTGCGGCACAGGTTCCACCATTTTTTGTATGCAAGGCGACAGGGATTAAAACCCCCGATGGAAAGGAATGCGCGGGATATTTTTACGGGATCGGCGCTACTCCAAAGTTGATGATGAAGCTCCCCGCCGAGCATTTTTACCGTCAGATGCGGAAGATCGGACAAATGGGCGGGGAAAAAGGCGCGATGGTTATGGGGCTTGGAGCGTTCACCAGCGTTATCGGCGACGCGGGCGTGAGTGTCGCGAAAGGCAGCCCGATCGCCGTGACCACCGGGAATTCCTACACAACATGGGCGACATACGAAGCTGTAAAGGACGGCGCGACTAAGCTTGGGATCGATATCCCGACCGCGCGCGCGATGGTGATCGGCGCGACAGGATCTATCGGGAAGGCAATCACGTGGATGATCGCCGAGGTCGTTTCTGAGCTTGTTATTATCGCGCCGAAACCCGAACGCCTGATGGAACTTGCGAAAATGCTGGAGGGCCGGGCGTCGGATGAGGGGCGGGAGTTGAAAGTTGATGTTGCCACGAGCGCGGATGAATTTCTGCCGTCGGTTGATATTGTCGTCGCGTCATCGAGCGCAGCCGGCGGAATTATCGACGTGATGAAACTGAAACCGGGAGCGCTTGTATGCGATGTCGCGATGCCGCCGGATGTCTCCAAAGAAGAAGCAGGCAAGCGTGATGATATTCTTGTGATCGCGTCGGGGGAAATTCTCGTACCGGGAGATGTCAACTGGGGAATTAATTTCGGACTTCCGAAAAACGTCGCGTTTGCGTGTCTTGCCGAGACAATCCTCTGCGCACTTGAAGGAATAACGGAAAATTACACACTCGGCAGGGAAATCGATATCGAGAAGGTAAAAAAGATCGGCGAGATAGGAAATAAACACGGTTTCAAACTCGCCCCGATAATGGCATTCGGAAAGGAAGTCACCGACGAGGAGATAGCAGAGATCAGGAGAAGGGCAGGCAGGTAACCCGTGATCCCGGGACAATAGATTTCACCATGTTCCGTCGGGGGAGAATTTTACAATGAAGGCTCCCTCTTTCGATGTGATCCGGAATTCCTCTCCCGGACCGGGCTTAAAATCTACAGTGCCTTTATATTTCCCACAAACGTATGCGCTGTTGTCAGCAGCAGTGGATATGCCATATCCAACAGTATAAGGACCAGTGACGTTATCATCCTGATTACCCCAGTTAATGGCATAAACAAATCCGCCATCCTGGTCCAGTTTGCACAAGTACGCGTCTCTGCTACTGTTTGATGTCCGGAACTCAGTTCCCGGCCCCGGGTCGAAATCAACAGTTGAACCGAACCCGCCTGTGAATAGAACATCATCATTTCCGTCCACAGCAACAGCGTAACCACTGATTCCATTCTCAATTTCAGAACTCCAGGTCAATGCCCGGATAAATTCACCGTCAGCATCGAATTTCGTCAGGTATGCGCCGTCCTCGTCATGCAGGTCAACACCGGAACCGGGATCGAAATCCACGTCGTCTATAAACATGCCGGTAATATAGATGTCATCCTCAGAATCCCGCGCAATACAACTCCCGCCGATTCTCATTAAGCCATAAAGAGGATACATTACCGCCCACCCGCACGCGGGCCATGTTACAACCCATGAAAATTCGCCTGACTGTGTATATTTCAGAAGGAAACAGTCGCTGTATGTATTGACCGCGGTCCGGAATTCCTCTCCGGGACCGTGCTCAAAATCGACCGTCTCACAAAAACCGCCTGTCACGTAAACATCCCCGTCACTGCCTGTTACCACGCCATAAGAGTTGTCAAAAGATTCAGAACCCCACACGCGGGCCCATTCAAAATTCCCTGAAGAGTCAAACTTGCTGAGGTAGGATTCAAAACAGTATTGCGACTCTCCATATGCAGTATATTCTTCAATACCAGGTCCCGGATCAAAATCAACCGTACCTATCCACTGTCCCGTAACATAAACCCCGCCGGCATTATCGACATCAACGCCATACCCTCCTTCATAAAAATTATGACCGCCGGATCCTCCGACACCTCCCCAGCTTTTGCCCCACAGATAATTTCCATCCGGCGAGAACTTAACCAGAAAAGAATCAACAAACTCGCTCGAGTGAATATCCTCTCCGGGACCGGGGTCAAAATCCATCGGTCCCAAAAATGATCCGGACATATAGATATCCCCGGAATCATCCAT
>CBDUUJ010000502.1:0-2264 GCA_965370205.1 uncultured bacterium | reverse complement strand
CGCTGAAATTTTATCTTCAGATGGCGTTCACAAACCCGACACCGATAACGGGATATGATGTGCGCGGGGTTATCAGTAATGCCGGAGGTGCGAAATTCCTTCTGAACCCGGATGGAATGACCACGATCTGGGGCGCTCCGATGCAGTACAAGGCGATCAATGTCGATCCGGAGCGGACCTTCGGACCGTACGAGGTTCATGGACGGCTGTTCGAGTTCTATTTCCCGCCGGGAGAGAACTGGAAGACAATCACCTATATCATCGACGCAAGCTGGCCGGGATATGTCGATGAACCACTGGTTGAGGAAGGATACTGCGAGCCTGTTGTGAACAACGGGTTCTCGACCACATTCCTACGCACGAAAGTCTGGGATCACCAGGGCGACCTGAATCCCGCGACCGTGATGGTCGACCTTATGGCGCTGGGCGGAAGCCCGCAGACAGTGATGTATGACGACGGCCTGCATAACGATATGGGTCCCGGCGACGGGATATTCGGAACGTCCGAATTCTCAACCCAGGCTCCCACAGCCATGTACATGGTGAATGTATATGCCATAGATTATGCCGGACACATGGGCTGGGGTCAGGTTGGAGTTCCGGTTCAGAAGTCAACAGGCGGTCCGAATGATGATCCGATTATCAACAGCGTCACAACGGATCGCACGACTGCGAACGGCGGACAAAACGAGAAGATCAAGGTCACTGTCGAGGCGTACGATCCGAACGGCGACCCGCTTGGATATGATTTCCAGGCCGCATCGGGAAGTTTCTCCGGTCAGAACGGCAATTATTCGTTCTGGAAACCGGTAAAAACCACTACAGGTCGACAGACAATAACGGTCACTGTTCTGGACGATAAGGGCGGAATAGCGTCCCAGCAGATCATACTGTGGAGCACGGATATGGCTGACAAAGGCGTGATGCCATCCGCTACACTGGAGTCAGTCAAGCCTGATACAACGCTCCACATGCCCGGCGATTTCGACGGCCAGGTCTGCTATATCAACATCTGGTCGACAGGTTGCTATTACTGTCTTGTGGAAATGCCCGACCTGACCGCGGTGTACAACAAGTACAAGAGCTACAATGGATACAATCAAATCTTATTAAATCTGGGGGAATCCGAGTCCACGGTGAATAATTTCATCAACTCCAATAACTATGACTGCACATACTGGGCACTGGACCCGGGCGGCAGCTATTTCGGCAAATTGAAACCTTTCAACGGCGGCTCAGGTGGAATACCGCAGCACTTCCTTTTCGATCGTGACGGAAACTGCCGGTACTCAAAAATTGGGGCGTATACGACAGGTACATCTGCGCTTGAGGAAGCAATCGAGCAGTTGCTGTGATAGATTTTTACAAATTGAGATAAAGCAAAGGACGCCATGATTACGGCGTCCTTTTTATTTTCTCATAATTATAAATCCCGGTGTTTAATGCAAAAGTCACCGTAAGATCAGGCACCTACAAACTCCGCTGACGCTCCGTTTGTAGGCGACACCGATTTTTTTCGGGTAAAATTATGGAGAGACCCCGGCAAAAATGTGCCGGTACCGTCATTCAAATTCCAGAACATCTCCCGTAAAGCCAAGGATTTCGCCCTCGTCCTCGCATGTGACAAGAAGGCAGAACAGACCTTCATTGAATCCCGCCAAATAGGAAAATGGCGTGATGACAACATCGATAGCGGTGATCTCATCAAGCTCGATTTCAAGGATGGGAATTTTATCGGGATCGGTGTCGCTGTCGAGTTCACGACCATCCTGATCGTAAATGTAAATGTCGATATCCTCGACAAGCAGACCGCCGGATGAATAGAAATGATAAATGCCGGGTTCCAGCTCGATTGTACAGGTAACGTCATCCGAGCCGATTTCACCGATGTATGTTGCGAGAACGGTGTAATTATTGTTATCGGCGATATCCGTCCATTCGGCGATCTCGTTTTCGATATATTTCTCCTGGTCTTCCGGTGAGCTGGTAAATTCGCGGGTGATGAACAGGTTGAAGTACCCAACCTCGCATTCAAGAAAATACGGCTTGATCACTATCGTGTACGATCCACCCTCACTGCCGACATCGATTCTGCATATTGCCACGTTGTACCAGGCCTCGTCGCTGTCGACAAGTCCCCCGTTCTCATTCTCGATGAACATGTCGATATCGGTCAGACATATATCATCGCCCTGTGCGTAAACGAAATAGGCGCCTTCATCGAGATACAGATCATACCTCCAGCCTTCATCCAGATCTTCCTG
>CBDUUJ010000501.1:0-2265 GCA_965370205.1 uncultured bacterium | reverse complement strand
AAAATATGCCGCCCACAAACTTAATCCTGTCTCGACCGGTTTTTTAATAATCTGCTTGTTATCAGTGTTTGTCATCCTCGGAAGTGGATATTATATCCGAAAGATGTTAATGCAGCACCTGCATGTTAATATTGCATTGTTAAATGGGGATAGCATACAGGGGAATGGCCGGGATATCCGATGATTGTTGACTGGACAGACAGTTTGCTGACAGCGGTTGTGATCTTTTTTGCTACCGTAATACAGGGTGTTGTCGGATTCGGACAGGCTATCATCGTGATGGGCGTTTGTCCGATGTTTCGCGACGCGAAATCGGCATCGATTGTTCTCAGCCTTGTCGCGGTTGTGTCGTGTACGCGGGTATGGTGGAGCGTTCGCGAGGATTTCAAATGGCGTGACTGGGCGAAACCCGCGGTCGGATTGTCGTTTGGTTTGCCACTGGGTATCTATTATTTCAACCGGCTCGATGACGCACAGCTCCGGATTTTCATCGGGATCACAATACTTGTCGCTGTGGTTCTGATCGCGATGATAAATCAGCTTGCGTTTGTGAAGGAATGGGTAAAACGAAAAGGAATCAAACCCGGATGGGCATCCGGAATATTAACCGGCTTTCTTGGCGGATTTCTTGGCGGAGCGGTCGCGATTCCCGGTCCGCCCATGATCGTGTACGGCTCGTTCCTGCTGGCGGCTGGTTTCTGGAAGGAACGGGAGATGAAGTCGCAGTTCACGGCATTTTTCGGAACGATAATGATTTACCGTGTAGTAGTCCTTGCAATGACGGGTCAGATTGATGTGTCGCATCTGGCGGATGCCGGGATCGCGCTTCCTGGGATGTTCCTGGGCACATGGATAGGAATCAGGATTTTTAATATGGTTCCGGGAAAATTCTTCGGATGGATCGTGCTTGGATTGTTGATGGTGAACGGAGTAGCGTTGCTGGTCAGGGTGTGATGATCAGGGTGAGTGACTAAAAAAAAGTCACCATAAGATCAGGAAATTAAATCGTATATGCCATATTCCCGAACTGCTTAAAATAATAGTTTTATTATTACCATGGAATACCGCTGATTGCTGTTGACATGCCCCGGATATAGTGATATTTTCCACTTTCAAGTAATACTATTGGCATGAGTGTCACAGCCCGGTAACATTAAGGAAAATGACTGCCGGGCAGATGAATTTTATAGATACAGGTGTTTACACCACATAACTGGTTTAGGGACTCCAGGACGGGTCGTGCGAGTTAACTCGCGGCCCTCTTTTATTAAGATAGAGATAAGGGAGAATTCAGGCAAAGGGGCGCGTGAGTAAACCGGGGCGCAGAAAAATAGTGCTCCGATGGAGGCTGAGATGCCCGATCCGCATTACTGGCGCAAGCCGTTTGATTCCGATAAAGTACAATCCCCCCAGGGGACGGTCTATGTTATCAAGGACCGCTGCAAGGGCTGCGGTTTTTGCGTTGAATTTTGTCCTCGCGGTGTGCTGGTATTATCAACGGAGTTCAACAAGAAAGGATATCATCCGCCCGAGGTGGTCCATCCCGATCGATGCGTAAACTGCGATCTCTGCGAGCGCATATGCCCTGAATTCGCGATTTACTGTCTGGATCAGGATGAGATTCTGGAACTTGCCCTTGAGTGACTACGGGCGTAGCAGAGGCTTATATGGTTCACGCAGATCCCAAAGGAGTATTAACCGGAACCCACTATTTTGATGGTGATCATGCGGCTGCGGAGGGCGCATGCGCTGCGGGATGCCGGTTTTTCGCCGGGTATCCGATCACTCCCTCAACTGAAGTTGCCGAGCGTGTTGCGCTGAGATTTCCAATGATCGGCGGGCAGTTCATCCAGATGGAGGATGAGCTTGCGAGCATGGCGGCGATACTCGGCGGAAGCTGGGGCGGATTGAAATCGATGACGGTTACATCGGGTCCCGGTTTCAGCCTGATGATGGAGAACATCGGACTGGGAGCGATGATGGAGGTGCCGTGCGTTGTTTGTAATGTCCAGCGCGGGGGACCATCGACGGGTTTGCCCACACTTCCCGCGCAGGCGGACATGATGCAGGCGCGATGGGGATCGCATGGGGATTACGAGATCATCGCATTGAGTCCGAACTCGCCGCAGGAATGTTTCGATTTTACAATCGAGGCGTTCAATCTCAGCGAGCGATGGAGAGTACCGGTGCTATTGATGATGGACGAGTGCATCGGGCATATGACCGAGAAGGTGATCATCCCCGCGGCGGAGGAGATCGAGATCG
>CBDUUJ010000500.1:0-2268 GCA_965370205.1 uncultured bacterium | reverse complement strand
CCGCCCAGCCAGTCATCTACAATCCATCAGGTCTCATGATCGACTTTGAGATCATCAGAAGCGCGCTTCAGGGGGAGGACAGAAGCGATTCTCTTAAGATAAACTTTGGCGACCTGAGTCCGGGCGAGAGTAAGCTTGCATGGTGGGAGATGGTTGTCAGCATGGACGGGACATTCACAGAGTTCACAGGAAAATATACTCACAGCAGCGAGCTTGGTGGAATGGAGACTTCACTGATAAAGGAGCTCAACACGAATATAATCCACAGGGAGATCGAGACCGGAGCTGTTAACTATAGCTTCCTCGTGACGCCGAAGGATGATGAAACATATTATCTGCTTCTTGACTCGGACAGTGGAGGCTCCACGCCGGTATCGATTGCGAACTATACGGTTGTCAGCGGTCCGACACCGGGCAATCCAAACATGGATATAAGTATCGAGGATCTGACTGGACAATGGGTGATTGTTTCGATTGATGATCCGTATGACAATACGGTGCCGATTCTGAAGGTTATACGGGACATGGATGGTTCTGAGATTCCTTTCTACAATTACTGGATGCGGGATGGGAGGATACTTATAGTGGATCATTATGTCGAAGGGTTTGATGGGGAATATTCAATACAATTCGATTATCCACTGATTCTGGATACAAAATTTAGACCCAATCCCAATGGGTATCAATTTGTAAATTTCGGAAGTGGCAATTATTCATGGGAGATCTTCCGTATTACATACGGGGCTGATAAAGTCGAATTTCCAAATGGGACACGTCGGAAAACGGCAGAGAAATTCTATGAAGAAAATTACAAACAAACAGGTAAAAAAGGTAACTGCTTCGGAATGTCTGCCAGTAGTTTGATTTTATACCAGAACGATTACCAAAGCTGGGATTTAGGTTCGAATATAACTGCCCCTCTACCCTCTTGGCCGATTTTCCCATCATATATTAATACTCCAAAGCAATGGGTTGAATATTATCATCCACTGCGACATGATGCTGCATGTTACGCTGATACCATGATCTATAATGATTTAAGGACTGTATACTATGAACTGAAACTACGGATGGGGAATCCTATTAAGTGGAAACAAGATCCGATGGTGATAGGTTATAAAATATATGATAGTACTACAAATGAGGCACAGGGTGGTCACGCAGTCACACCTTATCGAATAGAAGAATCTGAAGATCATAAAACTGGTGAAATATTCATATACGATAGTGCCCATCCTGATGACAAGACCCGTTATATCACTGTGAATTTAGTGGATTGGACGGGCAGCTATGCCACTATCTATCCAGACAAATTACGCTCATTTCATGCTGTCAGTCTTTCTGCTATTAAGAGCGATCCTCAAATGTTGGACACTGAGTCGGTTACATCATTTGGACATTTGCTTTACACCGATGCAGTTGGAAGACACCTCGGTTATCATGATGGAGAATTTAAGGATGAGATCCCTAACGCATCTCGTATTGTACCTTTTGGACAAACCGAAGGGCATCAAGTTTCGGAAACATATTGTATATCAAACCTCCAACTGAAACGTGAATTGTATGGAATTGATGACGGTATTGCAACAGTATCCATCCTTCGACCAAATACCCTAATAGTAATAGACGTACAGGTTTCACCGGGTTCGGTCGATGAATTGCTGGTTCCAGTAGATGGGTCAAGTGTTGAATTCATTTCTAGTGAGGGAACATCTTTACTCAGTCTTATGCTCGACAGAGAAAGAACAGATTTCGCACGTCTCACATCTATAAATGTATCTGGAACAGAATCCGGAAGCGCGATTCAATTATTATTCTCAGACGATCTTAACAAAGTGGGTATAATAAATACGGGCTTACAGAAAGGATATACTGTACATCTCGAACAAATCGGATTAAATCATAGTTCATACCGTAGTCCAAGACCTATTATTATCGAAGAAGCTTCATCTGCATGGTTTATTCCATCAGATTGGAATGATATACCAAATAACCCAATAGTGGTCGAGCATGACATAGGGAATGATGGGGTGATAGACTACACAGAGATACTTCCGTCGCAAGATACACCACCCGCAGGTATTACTGAACTCCACCACACTGCAGGCACCACATACATCAACTGGACTTGGACCAATCCGTCCGACCCCGACTTCAACCATACCGAGATCTACCTCGACGGCGTCTTCCGGACCATCGTCTCAGCCGAGCATTTCAACGCAACCGACCTCACCCCCGAAACCAGCTACACCATCAGCACCCGCACCG
>CBDUUJ010000499.1:0-2275 GCA_965370205.1 uncultured bacterium | reverse complement strand
CTTATTTTGTGGAATTGGTATTAGTCAGGTCCGCTAATCCAGTATATAGACCAGCACTTTCCTGCGACCCCATTGCATGGCTTCGGCGCGGGTGTCATAGCAGACATCGATGCGGTTGCCCTTTATCGCGCCACCGACATCGCACGCGAGCGCGTACCCATAGCCTTCAATCCATAATTCAGTTCCGAGAGGAATGACATTCGGATCGACCGCGCAGACTCCCCTGCCCGCGCGATGTCCCGTAGCTGTCTTGCCGTCGGCATATGGGAAACAGGAACCGGGACCCGGATCATAGGCTGTCGCGTCCATTTCCATAACATCCCTCTCCAGACCGCCCCTGCTGGCGATCGGGGGCATTGAACGCACTCCGACCCTCGCAACTCTCTCTTCAGGCTCTCTCATCACACGGCTGCCTATCTCAACCCTGGCGGTTTCCTCGCCATTGCGGTAATAATACCGAATCACATCCTCCGATATCCCCGGACATCCGGGATCGACATCAACCATCCGACCTCTCGGGAGTTCCGGATCGGGTTCTATCCTGAGCGGTGGCTCGATTTCCCTCTCCGTAGTGACATCCATGACTTCAACACGCGTTACGTCGACCAGCATGCCTGTTTCCAGAGGTGTGGACGGGTGCGGCTCGACACGGTCCAGGGGTCCGATATCCAATCCGCACTGCGCGAGAAGGTCGCATACCGTTTTCCCGGCACACATTACTTCCTCACCGGGCAGTCCGGCGTCCGCGATATAAACCTGTTTCGCAGGTATATATGATACCGCAAGCCCATGTTTAATCGGGGTTACCGGCGATGGCACGACATGGTCATATTCAGAGATACTGATACCAAGCTCCTCAAGAAAACCGCCGACCGTCCTCTCGCAGGTGGTATAACTCCCGCTCAATCCCGGTGAATCCAGCATAACCTGTCTGGACGGGTCGGCATTGAAAATACCCCCAAAAAAGACGAAACCCGCCCCGATTAAGGAAGCGGCCAGACAAAGAGCCGGAATAGAACGCTCAATCCATGGTATTTTTAATAATTTCAGTAACGGTACCGTACCCATAATCCTGTATCTCCAATATTTCCCCTATCAAGAAAAAACCGCGCTGAAATCAAACGCGTGATGCCGAAATATAGCATATCAGGCATTCTTTGTCAAGTATCGACGGGTCGCTCTCCAAGTTTGCTTAAATATTGAACTAAAGCATCCTCCCACGATCTAAGCGGCGTAAAACCCCGCTCCTTAAACAGAAGACCCGACAGCACACTATAGGCCGGTCTGGGAGCCGGAGCGCCCCATTCCTCAGTAGTAGTCGGCTTTACAGGCGTATCGATCCCGGCCTCATTCAGAATTTTAACTGCAAAATCGTACCACGTGGTCTCGCCTGAATTTGTTACGTGATAAGTTCCGAAATATGGCGTCTCGATCATCTCCCGGATGGCCTGTGCAAGATCGGAGGCGAAAGTTGGACATCCGCGCTGATCCTGAACTACCCGCAATTCATCCTTTTCGCGCGCCAGTTTCAGCATGATCTTCACGAAATTCCGGCCTTTTTCCCCCACGAGCCAGCTTGTTCTCACAATAAAATATCTCAGTAACATATTGCGAACATACTGCTCGCCGAGAAGTTTGGTTTTTCCATACCATGAAAGCGGACCCGTGGGATCGCATTCCATATATGGGCGGTCGGCATTACCCGGGAAGACATAGTCGGTCGACAGGTAGACAAAGACCGAGTTGAAATCCTCGGCAGCGATCACAAGATTCTGGGTTCCCAGCGCATTGACCCTGATCGCCGTCTCCGGATCAAGCTCGCACCCGTCCACATCGGTCATTGCGGCTGTATGTATCACGATATCGGGCTGATGGAGATAAAACGATCCCAGCACTTCCTCAACAACCGTAATATCCACCTCATCGATATCAACCCCGCACACTCTGAAATCAGGCTGGAGCAATTCCATCAGTGCCTGACCAAGCTGCCCCTTATGACCGGTCACCAGGACAGTTTTTCTGGGTTCACCGGTGGGCTTGCCAAGCGGATCAAGGTCGGGATTCCGGTCATATGTAAGCCCGCCGGCATTACCCTTGCCGGATACTTTCTTATCGCTATCGGGATTCATCTGTCCTCCATATCGATACCTTATATACCGTTGATTTGGGATTATAGCAGATTCGCGGTGTATTTGAATAAGAGGAATAATAAGTGGCTATTGCATATACACAGAAGCCGCCCGGTAAATCCCGTCGGAAATCCCATGGTATATTG
>CBDUUJ010000498.1:0-2280 GCA_965370205.1 uncultured bacterium | reverse complement strand
AGTAAGACCAATCCCATTAATATTTTTTCAATTCTGCAGGCAGTCTGGGACTATTGAAAGTATGTAAAAGAACTCCGGTACTCCACCCTTTAGAGACTATCTCATAATTATGAATCTATTGGTATATTGGTAAGCTACCGATTAGTTTTAACCCGTGCTGTTCTACGGGTGGTTGCATTTTCTGTAGCGAGCAATCCACTCTTTTCACTAATTCTGAAACCCACCCTAAAGGGTGGGGTACCGGAGTTTTTTCAACAGTCCCAGGCTATTGCAAACTGGCAGTCTGCGCTACGAGAATAAATATTTATTTTGTGGAATTGCTAAAATCACCCGGTAAAAGCTCCACCGATGAGCATTATAAGGAAAGGGAAAGATACAATTACAATATAATAGAAAACTCCGGCGGACAGCAGGAACAGTATCGCCCTCCGGACCTGTTCCAGGGTGTATGTGCCCCCGTAGAACTTGATCCCTCTCTTATCCATCCATCCCCTGAAAAGTATTACAGTGATAAAAATCAGCGCGATGACTTTCGCTCCGAAAAATGGAAGCCGTCCTTTCTCCAGAAAGAAATTGATAAACCAGTTTGCCTCACTTGCAAGTTGTCCGGATTCCTTCAGGTAGAGGGTCTGGAAGGTGTCCGCGAGGTTAAGCGCCCAAAGTGTGATCAGCAGGATGATGAATGTGCCTGTTAATGGTTTTTGTAATGATTTGGATTTAATATTTTTTGAGTTGCCGGTCATGATGCGGATGGTTGAATCCTCCTGGATTGATGTGTGATTTTAATAACGACCCTGGGATGTAAGCTCCTCGGTTCTGAGATATTTGTACCATTCATCCTCGATGATGGCGCGAGCCATCCAGATTGATGCCTTGGCGGATACCCACTGTTCATTGGGATCGGGCGACTCCCAGTTTTCATCGTAGAGGACATAATACCCGTTGGCATTCGGTTTATAGACCGGCCCGACTGTTTCAAGCCAGTTTACCAGGAAATCAATGTCCCCTCTCATCTCGCCTTTTGTCGCTGCATTCAGAAGCACAATGGAATTGAACAGCAGGATATGGTCAATCGTTGTCATACCCGGATCGTATCTTTCAGCTTCCCTGCCGTGGTCGTATGCAGTGTAAAGGCCGAAGAACGTATTTTCCGCATAGGGTTCGGGAGCGGTCCTGAGCAACGGACTGCTGGTTCCCCATACTCCTGACAGTATTACCCGCGCCAGACTCAGAGCTTCGGTATCCCCCGATGCTTTTCCGTATTCGAGTATGGCCTGTATTGCGGTTAACTGTTCGAGAGTGTTGAAGGTTTCGATGATGTTTTTACTGCCGGAGCCGCCCTGAGAAACCGAAGCCTGCTTCCAGAGCATCTTATAGCGCGGGTCATAGAGAAGGTCCCTCAATCCGGTGAACATGTAATGCGCCTGGTTTGCCAGAGTGGGATCGTGACGGTTGCCCCAGTCCGCAAGAAAAGCCGCGTAATAAAAATAGAATGGGCTTGCCATTCGAGGCTGATCGAACTGGTATCTGAAGGCCAGATTTTTCGCCATCGCGAGCGGAGTATCGGAGTCGTTCGGACCGTCCCCGATTGCATATCTTTCAGACCATTCAAGATATTTTTCCTCTCCCGTGAGTTCATACAGATCTATCAGGTCGAAATAAAGCCCCAGCGGCCATTCAGCCATCGAGTGCCAGTCCTCATTGAAAATATCGCCGACACGTTTTCTTGCATACTCAAGATCATCATCGAATATGGCTTTCGAGTGAAGGCGTCGATACCTTTCGAGCGTAAGCAGATAGCTGAGGTTGATTTCAAGCGACAGAAGGCGCGCATCGCTGATATTCCTGCCCCCGTCCCCGGCATTCCATGATGTTACGAACTGCGAGGGGGGGGAGTCCTCCGGAGCCTTATAGTAATAATGAAGTCCGCTGAGGAGGTTATCGAGGAGATTGTTGTAGAGGCGTGTCTCGGCGGGAATGGGGGCATTGGGATCTCTCGGTTCCGGGGTATAGGTGATCGGCTCTCCGCGAGTGTTAATGGTATCCATCAGATCCTGGAAATCCCGGTTCTCTGCGGCTTCCAGCGCTCTGAGACCGTCGGGCTTGACCGCTATCGGTGGTGAATTGAATATGGCAGCCAGTCCGGCCAGTCCGGCTAACACAAATGCCATTACAAGCATTACAAGGGTTGTTCCGAGAGATGGGATAAATTTTAAATGCACGTCGATAACGCCTCCGATTTTTTAAAGCGGTTTATTCGATAGCTGAGTCAACCGAATT
>CBDUUJ010000497.1:0-2284 GCA_965370205.1 uncultured bacterium | reverse complement strand
AGTACAAGAATGAGGAAATGCCGGGATATACCGACATGGAAACCTGGCAGCCGTCGAAGAATACCCGCGCTGTGCTTATCAGCATGTCCAATGTGTACAACCTCGGCGTGCGATGGATTCAGTCTGTCACGATGCACGCGGGGTATGACTGCCATACGATTTTCTTCGGGCGGCTCCTCGCCAATGACTGGAGTCCTCCAACGGAAGTGGACTGGGAGAATTTTGGAACCGCTCTGAAGGAAATCGATCCGCATGTGATCGGTCTCTCGCTCGCATGCACCAGCTACTGGAAGCAGGCTCTCGAAATCAACGAGTTCCTGAAAAAAAACTTCCCGGACGCTGTCATTATCTGGGGTTCCATCCATGTTGATATCGCTCCCGACCAGTGTTTTGAGCATAACGATGTCCTCTGTCTCGGCGAGGGCGAGCTTCCGTTTCTCGAACTTCTGAATCGAATTGAAGAGGGGAAACCCTGGCACGATATCCCGAATCTCTGGGTTCGCGACAAGGACGGCAATGAGTATAAAAACCCGATGCGTCCGGTAATACGCGACCTTGACAGCATTCCGGCGCCAATCTGGGACGATAAAAACAAATGGTACATCCGATGGGAACAGCTTGGAAAAGATGAAGACCCGGCGTTCAAGGAATATTACATCTTCGTGATGACCAATCGCGGATGCCCGTATCACTGTAATTACTGCGTGAATTCAGTCTTCAACCAGGGAGAGTTCCGGGCGTGCGGACATAACCGCCTGAGACAGCGGTCGGTCGAGCATGTCATCGAAGAGATGCTCCGCATGAAGGGTCGATACTGGAATTTCGATAATCTCCAGATCAGCTTTTTCGATGATATCTTCACGTTGAACCCCGACTGGGTCCTGGAATTCGCGAAAGAATACAAGAAGCATTTCAAGAACCCGTTCTGGTGCTATTTCCATCCGAGGAATATCCGAGGGGATGTCATGGACGCTCTCAAGGATATCGGGCTCAGCCATATCGATATGGGCGTTCAGACCGGCAGCGAGCGAATCCGTATGGACCTCATGAAGCGTCCGGAAACGAATAAGGCGATTCTTAAATCCTGTCAGATTATGAAGGAGCGAAATATCTCCGTCGTGATCGATGTCATTACCGACATCCCGTTCGAGACCGAACAGGACATGAAAGATTCGCTGGAATTTTTCCTTGAGCTGCCGGGTCCGTATTCATTCAATTTCTATTCGCTGATCTGGTTCCCCGGCGTGCAGCTTACGCAGATGGCGCTTGACGGCGGATACATCACGCGCGATCAGGTCGAGGATTACGCCGCGAAGACACTCGACCAGTTCGTTGCCACGTTCCGCTATGAGGATCGCAAACCCAGGGATAAATTCTACATACCGCTTTTCCATATGGCGTCGAGGCGGATATTCACCAAGAATTTCATTCGCTGGCTCGCGAAAAAACGTCATCTGGAAAATAAACCGTGGATTTTCTACAGGCTTGTCGATCTGCAGAACGTTCTCGATATCGGTCGAAAGCTATTGAAAGTACCCCAGAAGATGCGCGAGGGCTGGACTTTAAAGCGGTTCTATGCCCGAATCAAGCTCTATCTTTTGTGGGAGAGGCCGTATAATAAGTAGAAATAAATGGGAGAGTCACCATAAGGTCAGGCACCCACAAACCCGATGGTTGTCGTGTAATTGATCATTATGGGAATAGTTTGTGGGCGACACTGGGATTTATTTTTTTTGCTAGAGTCGCCATTAAGATGAGGCACCCACGAGCTCCGTTTGTGGGCGGCACCACATTTCATTTTCATTGAAATTCTCTGGTAATAAAATCCTAAGGAACCTGATTACTAAAGTTTCCTTATTTTTACCGCCGTGCCGTATACGGTGGCCTGATACTTGAGCGCATTGTCATACTCGAATGAACTCGGTGTCAGACGGATACCAATGATCGCGTCAGCGCCAAGCTCCTCGGCATTTTCAACCATATCGGTAAAGGCTTCCCTTTCGATCTCAAGGACCTCTGCGTTCATCGACTTGAGTCGTGCGGGATCTGTGAAAGAACTCAGTATGGTCGCGAATCCGTGCATTGAGAATCCCCGCACGATATCAAGAGCCTCTGTGACCTCATATCCAGGGACGCTGTCGGTTGTGGTTGCTATCATTTAGCTGTTTCCTCCAAATCTGTTGTCATTGGAATTTTATTGGATAAGGTTAACCATCCCGGCTGTCAAACACAACCATAAAACCCACATTCCGGGGCTGAATTTCAGATTTCCATGTAACTGGAA
>CBDUUJ010000496.1:0-2290 GCA_965370205.1 uncultured bacterium | reverse complement strand
TACCCCACCCTTCAGGGTGGGTCCTTCAGTGCAGGCGAAAAGCGTTATGAGCTCCAAGGCGACCCACCCTGAAGGGTGGGGGATAAATTCCCGGACTTTTCCAACAGGCTCGAAATGGAACTCATATTGCTCTGCATAAATCGGCCCGTTCATGGTAACATATTATGTGGGCGTTTTGAGACACCATTTTTATCTGATAAAACGCTGATCCAATGATCGTTCTGAAAATCATACAGCAGTTTTTCCTCGTCCTTTTTGCGATCGTAAAGGTTATCCTTTTCATAACCCTCTTTTCTCTGCTCTGTATCACTGCTTTCGTAAACGGATTCCTCTCCGAAGTGGTCAAGGACATGCCCCTGATCGAGAACCTGAGCGTTCCCGATCTCGCCATGACCAGTAAAATATACGCGTCGGACGGGACACTCCTCGGCGATGTCTTCGGAGAGGAAAACCGCGTCCTTATCGGGTGGCATCAGATTCCCCAGGACCTTCGCGATGCCATCGTGGCAACCGAGGACCAGGATTTTTATTCTCATCCCGGATTTGATTACAAGGGAATCGCCCGTGCCATCAGGGAGAATATAACATCGGGCAACCTGACAGGTCAGGGTGCAAGCACGCTCACCCAGCAGCTCGTAAGGGCGCTTTATCTCACTCCGGAAGCCACGTACGAGCGAAAAATCGCGGAGATCATCCTGGCCGTAAAAATCGAGCAGAAATATTCCAAGGACGAAATCCTCACCTTCTACCTGAACCAGGTTTATTTCGGCTCCAATGCATACGGTGTCGAGGCCGCCGCCCAGACTTATTTCGGCAAGTCGGTCTCGGAGTGCGACCTCCCGGAATGCGCGCTCCTTGCAGGCCTTCCACAGGCGCCAAGCCGTCTCTCGCCCTACGTGAGCATCGATGCGGCAACTCAGCGCCGTCAACATGTTCTCACGCGGATGAGGGAGGCGGTCGACCAGAACGGAGTTCCCTACATTACAGCCGAGGAATTCGAGGAGGCCGACAATGCCGAGATAGTCCTCACGGGTCGCCGCGATATCGGGTTCACCGGCCTCAATCATCCCTACTTCTGCACCTATGTCATCAACGAAGTGCAGGAGAAATTCGGAATGAGGCGGCTTTACACCGAGGGCCTTAGAATATACACAACCGTGAATCTCGACTGGCAGTGCGAGGCTGAGAGAATTCTCGTTGAAAAAGTCACCGAGTACGAAAATGTAAAGGTCAGCGAGGGAGCGCTTGTGACAATCGATGTCGGGACCGGCGCGATTCGCGCGATGGTCGGCGGCGTGGATTTCAATGAAAGCGAGTTTAATCGCGCATGGCAGGCGGACAGGCAGCCCGGTTCAAGTTTCAAACCCTTCGTCTACCTCGGCGCCATGATGGACGGCTTCTCGCCGCAAAGCCTCGTACGCGACGAAGCGGTTGAATACCACCTTACCGGATGGGGAACCTACAGGCCCCATAACTACGACTACGGCTATCGTGGCATCATCACACTCAACACCGCGCTAAAACTATCCCGAAATATCCCCGCTGTCAGAATAGTCGACAGGATCGGCGCGCAGACAATCGCGGATATCGCCAGGGCTTGCGGAATCGAATCTGAAATCCGTCCCGCCCTTTCCATGGGCATCGGCACAAGCGAGGTAACTCTGCTCGAACACACATCCGCCTACGCGACATTCGCCAACGATGGTGTTCGCAACCAGCCCTATGCCATCGAGCGGATCACCGACGCGCGCGGCAATGTTTTGTACAGCCACACCGGATCGCCACAGCGGGTGATCGAATCACAACCGATCCGCCAGCTTGTCAGCATGATGGAAGGCGTAGTATCAGGCGGAACCGGCACCAGGGCGCGAATATACGGGCATCATATCGCCGGGAAAACAGGCACAACCGATGACTGGCGCGACGCCTGGTTTATGGGCTTCACTCCCTCTATTGTCACCGGCGTATGGGTCGGAAACGATGACAATTCCGCGATGAGCAGGGTCACGGGCGGACGGTATCCGGCGGTAATCTGGCACGACTTCATGGAGATCGTCCTTGCCGACATGCCCGATGAGACTTTCCCGTCGGCTCCCCGAACGAGATATACCAAGGCGATGGACTGGGATGACTCGCAGGCGAAACTGGAAGCCGATAAAGAACTGCAGGACCTTGCGGAAGAGCTTGGTGTCGATCCGGACGACTATACACTCGAACGCCTCCGTGCCGCCGCAGCGCGCGGGGATGTCTTCGGCAACCTCAGGGGTGATGATGAGGAAGAGGACGAAAC
>CBDUUJ010000495.1:0-2308 GCA_965370205.1 uncultured bacterium | reverse complement strand
TCAAAATACCCCATTTCATGCGGGTTTCACAGCATTTCCTGCCGGTTTTATTCAAAATCCAGACGATTTGCATGGTTTGGTCTCTTTAATGCATTTACACAGAGCGAGATACAAAACAAGGAGGATTATGAAAATGACAGCTACAAAAAATTTATACAACCTGATAACCGGGGAAATGACAAAAATCAATATTTCAAGGCTCTACCTGGCGGCCATCTTTTCAAGCCTCCTGATCGCGGTGATCCGTTGAGTTCCGGAACCCGCATCGAATGAAACTGCACTGTCTATCGATCACATAAAATCCCTCACCTGATGTCCCTGTGAACTCCCGGGCCTCCCCCCTAAGAAGCCCGGGAGTGTCCCATTTTCAGGGGAATTTCCAAAAATCCGCTATAATATTCGCGCAATCATCTATAATGATTATTTGAAAATCAGCATCGATCTGCGTCAGCCAGAATGCTTTCCATCGGCGACAAATACCTCGACTACACAATCACCGCCTACATCGGTCGCGGCGGCATGGGCACGGTCATGCTCCTTGAAAAATCCGATGGTGAAAAAGCCGCTCTGAAAATCCTGCATCCTCACCTTCTCGATGACGATGAACTGGTCCGTCGATTCTATCTTGAGGCGGAGGTCGCGGGAAAGATCGACTGCCCGAGGGTTTGCAGGGTCTTCGATGTCAGGCAGGTCTCACTCGGAGTGAAGGAGTCGCACGGGATTCTGATGGAGTTTGTCGAGGGCGAAGGTCTCGACGAAATGATGAAGGAGGGCGAGGCTTTCGGCGAGGAATGGGCGCTTCATGTGGCGGACGGCGTACTCGAAGCGCTCGAGGCAATCCACGGCGCGGGCCTTCTGCATCGGGATATCAAGCCGGAGAATATAATTATCACCCCCGACGACAATATCAAACTTCTCGATCTCGGTCTCGCGAAAGTGATCGAAAGCTCGATCAAGCTCTCCAAAACCGGCTATTTCATCGGGACATATCACTATGCAAGTCCGGAGCAACTGACCGGCGACGATCTGGATTTTTCATGCGATATTTACTCGCTCGGAATTGTGCTGTACGAACTCACGACCGGAACCCGTCCTCACACATCGGACGATATCCGCGAATTGATCTACGAAAAAGTTAATGTCCCAACCAGACCGGCAAGCAGGCTCAATCCGACACTCTCGCCGTTTTTCGACATGCTTGTTTCCGACCTGCTGGCAATCAAACCGGCACAACGCATCCGGACCGCCTCGCGGGTCAGGGAGATAATCCATGAGAGGGAAAAAAGCGACTGGTATCAAGCCCGGATATCGATGTCAATCTCGCTCGACAGTATCGGCCAGGCGACCAGCCTCAGGAGAATGATCCGTGTACCGCGTCGCACGAAGCTGTACGGTCGCACGAAAGAATTATCGAACCTTCGCGAGTGGACGAATTCCGCGTTTGGCATAGATTCATCCGAAGAAGATAACGAACAAAAGACATCCGGGCTGACCGTTTTCATCGGCGGCGAGGCCGGAATCGGCAAGACCCGTCTCGTGGAAGAGCTTGTGACCGAACTTGAGATCGGCGGGGACCCGTTCGTGGTCCTTGCGGGACGGTCCCTTCGGGAGAAACGGCATGTTCCATACGGTCCGCTTATCGAGATGGTCAGGGATTTCTTCCTGCTCGACGATGAACCCGATATCGACCTGGTCCAGCTCTTCAGCGAATACCTCCCCAACCTGCGACCGCTTATCCCGCCCTTCCTGGAGCTTGTCACGCATAAGCGATTCATGGACGACAGCGACATCCGGGGCGTTCTGAATGAATCGAACCTGCTTCATCTCTTCCAGACCCTGTTCACAACTATCGCGAACGAGATTCCGCTGCTTCTTTTCTTCGACGATCTGCAATGGGCGGATATAAACACAATTGGTGTATTGAATTATCTCGCGTCGGGAACGGGCGATGCCCCCGTTCTGATCATTAACGCTTTCCGCGAGGAGGAACTTGAGACAGGCGAAGGGGAACATCATCCGCTGGTTGAGATGCTGGCGCGGTTCGCGGGGAAACCCCGGATTAAGCGGATATCGCTCGACCGGCTCGATCACCGGGCATGTATCGACATCGTGGGTGAATGTTTTCCAGGCGCGGACTTTGTCGATGAACTCGCCGAGCGCGTTTACGAAAAAAGCGAGGGCAACCCTTTTTACATAATGGAGATCCTCAACCTTATCTTCGATGAGGGGAAGGTCGGATTTATCAATGGTCGCTGGGAGATACAGGGAGCGACATCCGAGATTGAAATCCCTCCCAGCCTGCGAGACA
>CBDUUJ010000494.1:0-2311 GCA_965370205.1 uncultured bacterium | reverse complement strand
ATTTTTGAAGAGTTTGAGAATATATTAGCTCTATTAATAACCGGAAAACGTGATGCTTATGTCGAAACTGAAAAAACTGACCTGGCTGATTATCCTGACAATTGCGGCGAGCGGATTATTCGTTGCTGGTGTGTACGCTCAATCCGACGACGACGCAAACACTCAAACCGACACCGTCGTGGAAGTCCCGGATGAGCTTGCGACTCCCCGCAATTGTTTCGAGACATATCAAAACGCGATGAATCGCCTGGGCTGGGGCGCGTCGGGGGCATTGGATGATGCTCTTTCCACATTCGATCTGACAGGGATTCCCGCGCCGATCCTTCAGCAGTATGGAGAGGAAGTGGTCTGGAAGCTTCACGGGATTATAAAAAACATCCCTGATATTGATTCCTCGGCGTTTTCCGATGATCCAACCGGAATTGTAATTGTCGATGATGCTGAAACTGTCCCTCTCGCGATTTTATTTACCGATATTCAGGGCTTAATAGAAATAACCCGGGGTGATGATGGGGCGTGGCGTTTTGGTATGGAGTCGGTTCAGGCGATCCTTAATATTTATCATGCGATGGAGATGTCGGGTGATTATGAGTTTGACAGCCTGCCTGAGATTTCCATTCCGTCTGAAATTCCCCAGGAACTGACAAATCCGCGCAGTTGTTATGCGGCATACCATGAGGCGATGCTGAGAGCGGTTGAGGAAGAGCCGGGCGTGCTCGCGGATGCCGCGGTCTGCCTTGATCTTTCGGGAATTCCACAGATTGAATTAGAGGAGCAGAAAGAGGATTACACGAGGCAGCTATGGAGAATCCTCGAGACCATACCGGAGATCGATCCGGAAACCATATCGGATGATCTCTCCGGTCCGCCTATCGAGTTCCTCACGCATGAGAAGGGTTTAATCGAGATCAACCTTAGCCCGGACGGTGCGTGGCGATTTTCAAGGACTTCAGTTCTGGCGATCCCTGAAATTTATTTTTCCATGGTGGAAGCCGGCGCGATCCGGATTCTGGAAACGGTTGAAACCGCTGATGAAGTCCCGCAGGAACTTGCCACACCGCGAAGTTGTTATGTCACTTTTTTCAACGCGATGAAAGCCTGGAATGAAGGCGAGTCCGAAAAACTGAATGATGCGATTGATTGTCTGGACCTTTCAGACATTCCCGGCGGGGTCAGGCATGAGTACAGCAGGGATATTGCAAAAAAACTTGGCGAGATACTTGACCATATCACGAAAGTCGATCCGGAAAATATCCCGCATGATCCGGAGGGTCCTCTGGCGACGATCTACGATGATGAGTCGGGCACGATTAAGATAACCAGGAGTGAGGACCAGGCCTGGAGATTCAGCGCTCAGTCTATACAGGATATCCCGAATATCTACCGCGCGATGGATGTCTCCGGCGTTTTTCAATCCGGTATTTCAAGAAATGAAATATCCGGAGGAGCGCCGGTTCAGGACCTTGGTCTGACCGGGTTGATTCCCGCGTCGTGGAAGGACAAGACTTTCCTCATCGAGGACTGGCAGTGGTTGTTCCTTATCCTGATAATTCTGATCGGACTTGTAATAGAAAGGCTTGTCCCGATTCTTGTCAGACAGCTTCTCAATATATGGTTACGCAGGACAGTCCTGAAGGACTGGAAGGATCTCGCGAATAACACCAGCCGTCCGTTCGGATTTCTTGCGATGGCGGCTTTCTGGTGGATTGTGCTCGGGGGATTGGGTCTGGATGTAAAAGTTCTTGTGGTGCTGCTGACAGCGGCCAAATTCATGACTGCGTGGGGTATTGTCTGGTGCTTCTACAGGGCGGTCGATATTGTTTCGGAGCTTATCGAGCATAAAGCTTCAGAAACAGAATCACGAATGGATGATCTTCTCGGCCCGTTTGTGCGGAAGTCATTGAAAGTGCTCGTGGCTATTTTCGGTATCATCTTTGTCGCGAGCAATGTCGATATAAATGTCTCAAGCCTGCTCGCCGGTCTGGGTATCGGCGGTATCGCGATCGCCCTTGCCGCGAAGGATACCCTCGAAAACTTTCTTGGATCGATAACCGTTCTGTTCGACCGCCCCTTCCAGGTCGGCGACTGGGTGATTATCGGCGATGTGGAGGGAACTGTGGAGGAGGTTGGGTTCCGATCCACACGAGTACGGACATTCTATAATTCGATGGTGACAGTGCCAAATTCAAAACTGGTCAGCTCTGAAGTGGATAACCTTGGTGTCAGGGAGTTCAGACGTATTAAAACAATGATCTCAGTTACCTACGATACTCCTCCTGACAAGATCGATGCTTTCTGCGAGGGTATCAGG
>CBDUUJ010000493.1:0-2314 GCA_965370205.1 uncultured bacterium | reverse complement strand
CGCTTTTCCGCCTGAAGCACTCCAGAACGGCGTTAACGCGGGACTGTTCGGCACCGGTGTCGCGACAATGGGAATGCTCGCCACCGCGGCCTACATTCTCGCGATGGACACATTCGGGCCGATCGCCGATAACGCAGGCGGTATTGTCGAGATGAGCGGTCAGCCTGAGGAGATCCGTAAAAAGACCGACCGGCTTGATGCTGTCGGCAACACCACGAAAGCCCTCACCAAGGGATACGCTATCGGCTCAGCGGCACTCGCGGCGTTCCTGCTGTTCTCAGCTTTTATGGATGAGGTCGGGCTTTACGCGAAAGAACAGATTTTAAAGGATAATATCCCCTGGCCGGTCGTCGATCTGAGTAAACCGGAAGTCTTCGTTGCCGCGCTTCTCGGCGCGATGCTGGTCTTCCTTTTCTCAGCTCTTGCCATACGAGCGGTCGGAACAACAGCCAAAGCGGTTATCGAGGAAGTCCGCCGCCAGTTCTCAAGTCTCCCGCGTGTCAACGACATCGTCCAGTTCACCGATGATTTCAAACCCGATTACGGAACCTGCGTCGACCTGGTCACCAAAAACGCGCTCAGGGCAATGATCGCTCCCGGCCTTCTCGCAGTACTGATGCCGGTCGCGGTCGGAATTATCTTCCGAATATTCATCGGCCTGAGAGGCGACCCGTTGATCGATGCGGAAACGGTCGCCGCACTCCTGATGAGCTGCACAATCACCGGAATTCTCATGGCCACGTTCCTCAACAACGGTGGCGGCGCATGGGACAACGCGAAGAAGTACATCGAGGACGGCGCATACGGCGGTAAGTACATCACCGACAAGGACGGCAACGAGATCAAGAACCCGACCCACGGAGCCGCTGTTGTCGGCGACACGGTCGGCGACCCGTTCAAGGACACCGCGGGACCGAGTATCCATGTGCTCATCAAGCTGCTGGCCACGGTCACTCTGGTTCTCGCACCATTGTTTATCTAAAGAAAATCATTACATATTCGTAATCTCCAAATCGTAATTCCCAGCCATCCTGAAAAGGATGGCTTTTTTCATGCGGGCAGGATTCCCGCATAACAGCCGACGGGATGGGGCTGTTGAGAAAGTGTGAAAATACTCCGGTACCCCACCCTTTAGGGTGGGCGATGCCAGATTTCATGCGCCTTCCACCCACCCTAAAGGGTGGGGTACCGGAAAAACCCTCGTTTTCCAATAATCCCGGGATGTCCGCGCTGCAATATTTCTGAATTATGAGACAACCAATAAAAAATGGGGGTACCGGAAAGGACCTTATTTTTCAACAAACCCATCTCCGTCGGCACACAAAATAAAAACCCACCATCTCTGGTGGGCTGAGGGTAAAAATATTTATACTGAATCGATGGATCAGTGCCACTCTATGCAGGGCGCGCCTGTATGGCTTGCCCTGAAACCACCCGCGCCTGAATCGACACGGTAATGATTGTATGTCATAAGCTCGTAGTAATCGATCTCCCCGGTCAACTGATTCCTCTTCGCGGTGTAGCGACAACCGTTGCTGCATGAAAAGCCTGTTATCTTTCCTTTTCTCATCAATGGTCGAACAGTGCCGCATCTGCATCCCGGTGTCGGGCACCTGTGGATCAGGAATTTCTCTTTACCCTTTTCCCTTGCAGTCGATTCCGACTCCCGGCTGCCGGTGAAATCCTTATTTGACGGTTTAATCATCGCAACATCATTCCTTTCTCTTAAAAACCTGATAATCGGCTTTCCTTTTGATACTGTTATTTTAAAAAAACAGTCCGGATACAAGTTTTAATATTTGTATACTCAATTTACACGCAAAAAAGCGATCTTAAAACCTCCAGATTGATGCCGGTTTTAGGGTACCAGATTAATTTGAAACCATGATGTGGAAAGTTACCTGAGGGTTCAGTACCACTCGGTATAGGGTTCGCCAAGCGGATTGAATTTCATCCCGCGGATACTCGCCGGGTCACCGAAGCGCAACTCGTTGAAACTGTCGAGGCTGAAATAGACGATGTCGCCTGTAAAAGTATTTCGCTTTGTGGTGAATTCGCATCCTGATTCGCACGAAAATCCTGCGATCAGCCCATTCTCATAAACCGGATTCAGTTTCTTACACTTACAGCCTGGTGTCGGGCATTCCTCAAGCGTGAAAGGCTCCAGTTCCTCAGATGCACTGCCATCCCGTATATTCTGCTTACGCATGAATTCATCGAAACTCGGCGGCTGCATAACAATGCCTCCCATGATGGGTTATCAATACACCAATCCGACCATACAGACTTATGAACAGCTCCTCACAAATCCAAA
>CBDUUJ010000492.1:0-2338 GCA_965370205.1 uncultured bacterium | reverse complement strand
TTATTCTCCAGCAGGGCAGGGGGGATGTCGGCGTGTTCGATCCCCATAACCACCGCCGTTCGGGATGGGTCGATCACCTGCGACGCTGAATACCCATCCTCAATCGAGTCAACCGGAATAATCCCGGGCACAAGGAACCACCTCGGCAGCCATTCCCGATTTTCATAGATGTAAAGATCATTTTTCTCAACGAGTTCCCATGGCGGAGGAAGCGAATTCATCTCAGACGGCGAGAGTAAATACCGTATTCCGAGAAACGACCAGAACGGCTGGCTGTAATTAATCGGATCGCTCGGAAGGTCGAGCGTGCGGGAGTTACGGCTCATGTGCGGATCAATCGAGCGGAAGAAATGCGCGTAATCGGTCGAGACAAAGGAGTCGAATCCGCCCGGCTCGTCGAGACCGTACAGCATCGGGCTGTTCGGGGCAAGCGTGGTGACCCGGTCGCGGAAAATCCGGAACGGTCCCTCGTCCTGCATTTTACTCTCCACGAATTCGATGCTCTCAGTTCTGAAACATACGCGACTCTTATGAACGAGCGGCATGAAGTGTTCGTGGTATGGAACGAGATCGACGATCAGAATGATTATAATCCCCGCGATAACCGCCTTGATGTTCAGTTTGCTTCTGATGTAAAAATAAAGCAGCGCTCCCGCGATCCATACAAATATCAGGTGTTTGAAAATCGTCATCAGACGGATCGCGCCGTCCACCGCGAAAAATCCCGGTACGATCCGCGATAGAATGACCACGAATCCCAGGCCGACAATCGCGCCGAGAATCCAGCCGTACACGCGTGTGAATTTCCGCGTCAGGATTTCATCGGCCCTCAGTTTTTTCAGAAGATGATCGAGAACAAACGACGCGACGATTATCACAAAAGTCAGCGTGAGGAAATCCGGCTTGATCGTGCTGATCCGGAATCCGGGCAGGATTTTAACGATCAGCATGTAGAAACTGTGCCACGCGATGAAGAGAAGTCCGAGAAGAGAGCAGACTGTGAAAAATCGCGCGTGACGGTTGCGCCAGACAAGCGGTGCGAACAGGAATCCGAACGCCGCGAGTATGCCGATGTATGCGTGATTGTAAATTCTCAGGACAAACGGATCGAGCGGACTTGTCGGGCTGACGAGGTAATCGCCCCAGAGGGTCGGGAAGAAAATCGCGAGAAGGCTTAAGGGCGAATCGGAATGTTCGAGCCGTGTCATCGCGGTGAGTTCCTCGTTGAATTCCGGATGCGCGCGAAGCGACTCGTAGAAAAATTCTAACATCGGGAGATGCTGCATCGCGCCCAGCAGAAAAATTACGATCAGCATAATGCAAAGCGCGAGCAGACGTCTGAACGCAAATTTCGTTCCTTCCCTGTGAGTAAACAGCATCCATGCGATGAAAATATATACCGCGAACACAATCATCTGCGGATAACTTGTGATAGTCAGAAGCGTGAACGAGATGATGAATCCGATGATCCCCGGTTTGTCGCGTCTCGAACAGATACGTTCGAGATAATAAAGCGACATCGGAAGGTACGCCTTGTCCGCGACAATAAATCCCATCCACGGGATATACGCTCCCTGAAAAATGTAGGCGATCGCGCCGAATGTCGCTGCCGGACGAGAAAGCCCGAGCGATTTCAGAAACAGGTACAGGAACCATGCCGCGAGAATGTAATGGAGAAAATAAAAAATGCTCAAGCCCGTGGTCGGCGACCAGAGCCAGACGGGAATAAGCGTCAGGGGATCGAACAGTCCGGTCAGGCGGTTCGCGATAAATGGCGTGCCTGAAAACATCCGCGTGTTCCAGAGCGGGAAATCGCCACTCTGCAGATTCTCGTGAGCGTAAACGGTCCAGGGATATGTCTGCGTGGTGGGATCGTCGGCGAAACTTTCCGGACGCTCGGAATCAAGTCGCGTAAGCTCGCTTGTCCACGGCTCGAAATTCCGAAGCGAACTCATGAACGGATCGTGGGTGCCGATGATTATGCACCGGAAGGTCCAGATCGTGAGCAGGAGCAGGAGTCCCAGCACAAAAAGATCGCTTCGTGTAAATTTCCACCTGTCGGTCTCAGGCATGGGGTTATTCTATCGCAAAACGATCTGATTGTGGAAGAAGTGTCGGATGAATAAACGCAGCGATTATTTCTACGAGGGTTAATTTGCGAGGTTTAATTAATTAGTAGATTTATCTCCGGTACCCCACCCTTTAGGGTGGGTAATATGGATGAAACCTTAGACCACCCGCTTTTTATCGTCAATTATCCAGGAAAAGACACTAAAAAATTTTAGTAACAAAAACTCAACTATGCCGCCCACAAACTTGATCCTGTTACTACCAATCC
>CBDUUJ010000491.1:0-2342 GCA_965370205.1 uncultured bacterium | reverse complement strand
GTTCCGTACAGTGCTGTATCGAGGGATTGCAGTTGGGCGATAGCAAGTGAATTCTCGTTGTTACCGGGTCCGGGATAGACTCCGCTGCCGTCATCTCCCGCAGCGGCAATGAAATCCAGATCCTCCAGGATTCCGAGATATATCCCCATCATTTCCGTGGCATTCGTGTAATTGTTGTCGGTTTTCGTCAATGTTGTATCTGCATTGTTCAAACCTGTTACCGACAGGAAATTGCTCGACCCCGACAGCAGCGATACCATCTTTCCGGATTCCGGGGGGTTGTAAACGTCGAGCCGGATAAATGGATTTCCACCGACATCGGTTGCCAGTACAGCCCGAACAAAAGGCTGTGCAGCAGTAATCCTGTCCAGGAGGTCGCCAAGAGTTGACGCTTCACCGGGGGCGATGTCATCGGATGAAATTGTTATTTGTGTATCCTCAATAAAAAAGTACCCGGCGGATATTCCAAGCGCATCCAGCGTTGTATCCTCATCCGTGCCGGCGGGGAGAGCGATTGTCCCATGCATTTCAGCGGTCTTGTACTCATTGAAAAAAGCCCGACCCTTGAAACCGTCAAGCCCGAATCCGTCAAGATGCTGCACGTTTACACGGTTGATAATTGCAGATGCAAGACTGTCGAGTCTTTGCTGAAAGAAGGGGATAATTTCCTGAGCGGTCTCAATCAGACCGGCTAACAGGCCTTTACCGTCGAAAACAGGGATATTTCCATTCTTGAACCTGACTGTGACTATTTCCGGGTCATACGGATCAAATTCAACCTTGAGTTCCTGTAGTTTATCCATCTCGATCATTTTCAGTCCGCCGATCAACACGCTCATGCTCCCGTCGGATTGCTCGATCGTTGTGATGGGTATTATATTTGAAAGTTCTTCAACCAGAAGGTCCCGTCGGTCCATCAGGTCGTTCGGATCATTTCCAAGGTTTATAACCTGAGTGATCTGTATGTTGAGACCGGCAATTCGCCCGGCAATGTTATTGGCTTCCTCCACATAGATTTTAAGCTGACTTGATTGTTCCTTCCTGAGTTCTTTAAGAGATTTGTCAAGATAGGCGAACTGCCGTGTCATCGAGATAGCCTGCTCACGAAGGTTGGCGCGGGTACTGACCAGTTCCGGGTTATTGGAGAGGTCCTGCCAGGCGGCGAAGAAATTGTCGATCGTCGTTCCAAGGGTGTATTCGCCCGGCTCACTAATAATGTATTCGATTCGGATCAGCGCGGCATCAATTGCGGTGTTATAGCCCTGGGAACCGGTCTGGTAACGGATGATCTCATCCAGGAATTCATCCCTGATTCGTTTTACCGCAGCGACATCGACACCGGACCCAAGTTGCTGGGGATATCCACCTCGCTGGAAAGAAGGGTAGGCAAGCGGAGGAGGTGTTATCAACTCCGCTCTTTGACGGGAATAACCGGGAGTTCCGGCATTGGCGATATTGTGGGCGATCACCTGGAGATTAAGCTGCGACATCGCCAGCGCGCGTTTGGCAATATCCAGTCCTAAGAAAGCTGATGGCACTGATTAATCCTCCCTGAATCAAATAGTTCCACCCAAAGTCCGGGAGTCGGGATATGAATTCAGGCCAATGTTTCTATGCCTGCGCATCCAGAAACGACGGACCTTCTTCTCCACCGTCTGAAGGACCGTACGTTGTCGGGTTGTTATCCAGACCCAGCAGCGCCTTCAGGCTGACCTCCGCGAAATTCATTCCCTGGCCGATTAAAGTCAGATTGAGTGAATTCTGAGCGTCCACCTCGGCAAGAACCTGGATCAGTTCCATGCGTGCCTGGGATACCCGCTCGAAGGCTGCAGCCTCGTTATCTGAAACACCGGTTTCACTGACATGATCTGCAATCGCTGAAAAGTTTCGTGGACCGTTCCAGCCGCGCTGGATGAAAAAATCGTTCACGAAAGCTCTGCGTTTTTCATCAATGATCCTGATCTCCGATGCGATCCGGTCGAGTCCCGGAGTTGCGTGCTCAATCAAATCGGTATCATCCTCGACCAGCATATTCTGGTACTTCTTCAATGCTTCAAGAAGTTTCCTGTTGGCCTGGGTCAGGTCATTGAGGTACTCGGTTACTCCCATGAGAAAATGGAGCATGGTTGATTCGTTGGTTTCGTGTTTGTCAGGCATACATTGTTTTTTTCGACCGATTTATGAAAGAATTGAATTAAATAGGGGGATTAGACCAATCCCATTAATTATTTTTCAATTCTGCAGGCGTAGCGCGGACGTCCCGTCGGCTGTCTTGTGGACGTCCTCGTCCGCAAAGAATATTAATAAATATGCGGGCAGGATTCCCGCATTACAGCCGACGG
>CBDUUJ010000490.1:0-2352 GCA_965370205.1 uncultured bacterium | reverse complement strand
CCGGATGTTGTACTCGACACTTTCAGACTGCTCACGCTGACCTCGTAACCGTCATCGGCGAGAGTGTCGATAACCTCGACAATGTCCGGGTGATCGCTCACACGGCTTGAGACCAGCCCGACCGACGATTCATCCGGGCTGAATTTCCGCGCGTTTTCAAGAATGTTCGCAAGTGAACGTTCGGGTCCGGTCGGGTAGACATAACTAAGCAAACAGAAATTACAATGCGACGGACATCCGGAGCTGATCTCAACGAGATTTTTCGCGCCGTAGACCCCGTCGGGTGAAATGATCGGAGTGAATGACGGATAATCGTCGGGATTTCCGACTGACACCTGTGTCAGTTTCAGCAGGGTGAAATCCGTAAATTTACCGGATTTTTTCTCCCAGAGCCTGGGGACATAAACCCCATCCCGCCGATCCCATGATACATAGATCTGCCAGCGTCCATCATTAAATCGCGCTCCGAGGAGAAGCGGATATGCCTCGATAAGATCATCGAGAATTCCCGGAACGGTCAGTTCTCCATCGCCGATCACAACCGCATCGGCAATCAATGCCAGCGGTTCCGGATTTGCGGTCGGCGCGACTCCCCCGATAATGATTAGCGGCAGATTTCCCCTGTCCTTCCGAAGTACAGGAATTCCGGCGGCGTTCAGCATCCTGACGAGATGAATATAATCGAGTTCGAACGAGCACGAGATCAGAATCGCGGCGAGTGATTTTATCTCCAGACCTTCCTCAAGCGTTCGGGACGGATAATCCGAACCATCCGCCTTTTCGAGCACGATTCGGTGTGTCACAAATCCCGGATGCGAGTGCGCGATCATGTGTACCGTCTGAAAACCGAGACTCGCGACCGCGACCGGATAGGCGTTCGGGTACATGACCCCGATATGGATCGGCTCGCTCCCTGGATCGGATGGCGGGTAACGTCGGATTTCTTTTGACAGGTGTCTCATATTATAAATTCATCTCTAAAACAACCCCAATTGACTCGAATCATCCGACCTCTCCTTCCTCCCTTGCGGCAACGCGTCCGGCATGATCTCCCGGAGCAGTTCGACAAATTCATTCGCGTTGACCGGCGCGTTCCCGTGCGGATGATTGTTAAACATAACAAAGATATCGTCCGATTTCAGGATCAGCTTCTTAACCTTCTCCAGAATTTCCTCAAGCTCAGTCCTGTTATATTTATATGTGTACCTTTCATCCCGACCGGCGTACCAGTCCGCACCATTCCGACCATGCAGACGGACATACGCGGGCGCTGACGTGAAAGTAGCACTCGTCGGTGGGAGCGATGAGATCCGGAGCAGATCGACCGTGCACATCGACACCGCCAAATCCTTCAGGAACTTGAGCGTGTCCGAGGTCCACCAGCTTTTGTGGCGAAATTCAAAAACAAGCGCCGCGTCGGGGAATATATCGCGCAGACGCTCGACATACCCGCGCGCGTCATTCGAATTGTGAAACGACTGCGGAAATTGCGCGAGGAAGCCCGCGAACTGCCCGGAGTCCTCGATAGGTTTTACCGCATCATTGAAAATTTCCGCGTCCGAAATTTCAGCGTTCCTGTCGTGGGTGAACGAGCCGTGCAGTTTGACCATGACCTTGATATGCCCGCCGGTCCTCTCGGGGTACCTCACGAACATATCCTTTTTCGGCGGATGGTAGTAGGTGGAGTTGATTTCGATCGCGTCGAACATGCCGGAGAAAAGCTCGAGCATGTTACCCGTGCGCGTGCCCTTCGGATAAACCGGTCCGATCCATTCACTGTAGTAATACCCCGATGTCCCCACGTGTACCGTCATGCGTCAGGGGATAAGCTCGCAAGGTTGATATGTCAATATTATTATATAGGTGCAGGCTGCTATAACCCTTGATATTTTACCAGGCACAGTCTTCTTCATATGGAAACGGATCATGGTCAGGCCAATGACATATAGATTGATGGTATAAATCACAATTAGTAAATTGCTGTTTTATATAGTTCTCCCCTCCAAAGGATAGATGTATCTCCCCGCTGCATGCAGGGCCGTAATATTCCATGCCTTCATTTACTCCAAATCGCTTCCACCAGCTCCAGATTGCGCCCTGTAATTCATGTGTCCCAGGATAGTTGCCGCCACCTAGGGACACACATGCTGTAACAGCTCCTCTTTCAAATCCCTGGTAGTATTGATCCCAAGACCCAAGGTAATTATCACAGGCAAAGAATGCCCTGTCCATTGTCGGCATCCCCATATCCCATGGAGGGTTACCATATCCTCCATCTACCCACGCATCATAAATCGGGCCATATACTGCCCAGACTTTACCAGCATATTCAGGCGTACTGGAAGAATGAAT
>CBDUUJ010000489.1:0-2355 GCA_965370205.1 uncultured bacterium | reverse complement strand
AAGTGAAATTGGTCTATGCGGAGTTGGTCTAAGTGGAGTTGGTTTAAGGTGAAATGATTTGATAAATTTCCGGAAAAAACCGGGAATTTTTCTTGTTATATACTTGACAAAAGAGCACTCAGGTTATATAATGACGGCAGCATCATATAGAGATTCCCTTTTATGGAGGTCCATTAAATGGGCAAAATTGCCGGTATTGACCTTGGAACAACCAACTCAGTTATCGCTGTCATGGAAGGTGGCGAGCCTACGGTTCTTGAAAACGCCGAGGGCGATCGCACGACACCATCCGTTGTCGCTTTCACAAAAGACGGTGAACGTCTGGTCGGGAAACTGGCGCGAAACCAGGCTGTTATGAATCCCACTCGGACTGTGATGTCGATCAAGCGCCAGATGGGTCGGGATTTCAAGGTTACGATAGATAATAAAGATTACTCTCCACAGGAGATCAGCGCGTTTATTCTTCAGAAACTGAAGATGGATGCGGAAGCGAAGCTGGGCGAGCCGATCACGGATGTAGTGGTCACCTGCCCCGCATATTTTACGGACAGCCAGCGTCAGGCGACCAAGGACGCGGGCCGTATCGCGGGGCTTAATGTACGGCGCGTAATAAATGAGCCAACAGCGGCGGCGCTTGCATACGGGCTTGACAAACAGGACGAGCAGACCATTATGGTTTTCGACCTTGGAGGCGGCACGTTCGATGTGAGCATTCTTGAAATCGCCGACGGGGTATTTGAGGTCAAATCCACAAATGGCAACAATCTTCTTGGCGGCGATGATTTCGATCAGAAGATTGTCGACTGGCTCGTGGACGGATTTAAAAAGGACACGGGTATCGATCTCAGCCAGGACCACCAGTCGGCTCAGCGCTTGAGAGAAGCCGCAGAGAAGGCGAAGGTCGAGCTGTCAAGCAAGACAGTAACGACGATCAATCTCCCGTTTATAACAGCCGATCAGAGCGGCCCGAAGCATCTCGTAAGAGATCTCAGCCGCGCCGAGTTCGACAAGATGACATACGACCTTGTTCAGATGACCAAGGGACCCACTGAAACGGCGATGAGGGATGCCGGTATCGGACATGGCGAACTTGACCAGGTTTTACTTGTTGGCGGATCGACCCGAACGATTGCGGTTCAGGACCTTATCAAATCGCTGACCGGAAAGGAGCCGAACAAATCGGTCAATCCCGACGAGGTCGTGGCGATCGGCGCAGCCATCCAGGCAGGTGTGCTTTCCGGTGAGGTATCCGACATCGTTCTTCTCGATGTCACTCCGCTGTCGCTTGGAATCGAGACACTCGGGCAGGTCATGACGGTACTGATCGAGAAAAACACGACCATCCCGTCAAAAAGAAGCCAGATATTCACAACCGCTTCGGACAATCAGTCGCAGGTGGAGATTGTGGTTTACCAGGGTGAACGTCCGATCGCGCCGCAGAACAAGATTCTGGGACGGTTTGCGCTGACGGGAATTCCCCCTGCTCCGAGAGGAATGCCACAGATCGAGGTCACATTCGATATCGATGCGAACGGTATTGTTAACGTAACCGCCAAGGACGAAGGCACCGGCAAACAGCAGGCGATCACGATCACAACCTCAACCAATCTGACAGAGGACGAGATCCAGCGGATGGTCAAGGATGCGGAAATGCACGCCGAGGAAGACGTGAAAAAGCATGAGGAAGCTGAGGAGCGTAACAGGCTCGAAAGTCTGATCTACCAGACCGAGAAGCATCTTAACGAATACGGCGACAAGGTGGATGATGCGCTGAAAACGGAGATTGAAAAAGAGCTTGCCAACGCAAAGCAGGCGCTTGAGTCGAATAATGTCGACAATTTCAAGCGCGCAACCGAATCGCTGGGCAAATCCGCCCAGAAAATCGGCTCCGCGATCTACGAAACCCTTCAGCAGGAGAAACAGGCGGCAGGTGAACAGCCTCCCCCGTCGGGAGATTCACCGGAAGCCGGCGAATCAGGTGATTTCAGCGATATTCCTCCGCAGGATAACAACGCACAGTGGACATCCGGGGACAGCCCGAAAGATTAAATTCCGACAGGATACAGCCTTATTATGACCGAAAAGAAGAAAGAAATTCCAATAGACGATCTGGAGAATGCTGCAAAGCTCGATGATCCGGGTGAAGTGGAATCCCCTGATTTAATCGAGGCCGAGGATCTGAGAGGTCAGCTTGTGGCGATGGAGGATAAATGGAAGCGTGCGCTGGCGGATCACAGCAATTACAAAAAGCGGATTGAGGAAGAACAAAGGAGCTTCAGGAAGTACGCATGTTACGATTTTGCGAATGATATCCTCAGGGTACTGGACAATTTCGAGAGTTCATTTTCTTTCATG
>CBDUUJ010000488.1:0-2361 GCA_965370205.1 uncultured bacterium | reverse complement strand
GATCGATGCGGGCTACGACGGCAATATCGGCGGCGAAGCCTACGGCTCGGTCTTTTTTCAGAATTCCAACAAGTCCATCCGTGTAACCGATGATTACATGGACGTAATGCTTGATGATCGTGAGTGGGTCACTCGCGCGGTTGTTGATAAGCATGTCATCGACCGGTTCCGTGCCAGGGATCTCTGGCGGGAGATCGCGACAGCCGCGCATGTCTGCGGAGATCCGGGACTTCAGTTCGACACCACTGTCAACGACTGGCACACATGCCCCAACTCCGCCCGGATCAACGCCTCGAACCCATGCAGCGAATACATGTTCATCGATGACTCCGCCTGCAATCTCGCAAGTATCAACCTTATGAAATTCATCGACGAAAACAGTGAATTCGATATCGAGGGATTCCGCCACGCTGTCAGGATCACAATCCTCGCGCAGGAGATAATTGTCAACAACGCGAGCTATCCAAACGCCGCGATTACAATCAACAGCCACAACTTCAGAGCGCTGGGACTCGGATACGCCAACCTCGGTGCTCTTCTTATGAGCCTCGGACACCCGTATGATTCGGATGCGGGTCGCGCCTATGCCGCCGTTGTCACCGCGCTTCTTTCCGGCGAGGCCTATTATGCGTCCGCTCTGATGGCAGAAAGACTTGGGCCGTTCCCCACCTACGAGGAGAACCGCGTCCCGTTCCAGCGGGTGATGAAAAAACACCATGACGCCGCCGGAAGTGTCGATCCCGCCTACATCCCGATAAAATTATGGGACGCAGCCAACAATATATGGGAGAAGGTTTGCGATTTCGGCTCCAGAGTCGGTTTCCGAAACGCACAGGTTACTGTTCTCGCCCCGACCGGCACTATCGGTTTCATGATGGACTGCGACACAACAGGTGTCGAACCCGACCTCGCCCTTGTCAAATTCAAGAAACTCGTCGGCGGCGGTGTCCTGAAAATCGTCAACAACACAGTTCCAATCGCGCTTGAGAGGCTCGGGTACGACGCGGAGGATATCACCTCGATCCTGGAATACATCGATGAGAACGACACGATCGAAGGAACGGAGGCTCTCAAAAAGGAGCATCTGCCCGTATTCGATTGCGCGTTCCGTCCGATAACCGGCAGGCGCTCGATCCACTACATGGGTCACGTGCGAATGATGGCCGCCGTTCAGCCGTTCATCTCAGGTGCGATCTCCAAGACCGTGAACATGCCGAAGGAGGCGACGGTCGAGGATATCATGCATGTGTTCGAGCAGGCATGGAAACTCGGCCTGAAATCAATTGCGATCTATCGCGACGGCTGCAAGCGCATCCAGCCGCTGACCACATCGCTCAAGGCTGAGGAGGACGAATGGAAACCGAGGCGCAAACGGCTTCCGGATGAGCGGAAATCAATCACTCATAAATTCGTGATCTCAGGAGTGCATGAGGGCTACTTCACCGTCGGCCTGTACGAAGACGGTCTGCCGGGCGAACTATTCATTACGATGGCCAAGCAGGGAAGCACGATCTGCGGTCTGATGGACACCATCGCCACGATGACAAGCATTATGCTGCAGTACGGCGTGCCGCTCGAAGTGCTCGTGAACAAGTTCTCCCACATGCGCTTCGAACCGTCCGGCTTCACAAAAAATCCCGACATCAAGATCGCCAAGAGCATCGTTGACTACATCTTCCGCTGGCTTGGACTTAAATTCATGAAGCCTCTGGAGAGCGAAGTTACTCCGGAGGAAATCAAGAAGGCCGCCACGGCTGCGGAACTGCCCCCCATCGATCAGCTCTCGTTCGACCTCACCGACAGGGAACGCGAGGCGATGGAGAAAGGTCAGGAATTTTTCATCGGACAGCAGGACGCACCCTCATGTCCGGACTGCGGCTCGATCATGATCCGCAACGGTTCGTGCTATCGATGCAACGAATGCGGAACCACAAGCGGATGCAGTTAACAAGCGAATACAATCAACAAGCGGATGCAGCTAACAAGCGGATACAGTTAAAGTAAACTAACAGAAAGTTCATTAAAAAAAAGAGCCTGCAGGAAAAATCATTGCGGGAAGTGCATTACAAGAAAAATTAATGAATGACAAAACCCCTGGGCGATTTCCCAGGGGTCTTTTTTTTATCCAACAAATTTTTTTAGAACAGTAAGACCAATTCCATTAAATATTTTTCATCTCTGCAGGCATGCTGGGACTATTGAAAGTATGTAAAAAAACTCCGGTACCCCACCCTTTAGGGTGGGCGATCCCAGAAACCATGCATCTTCCACCCACCTTAAAGAGACTGTCTCATAATTATGAATCCACTGGTCTATTGATAAACTATCGATTGATTTTAACCCGTAGAACAGCACGGCAGT
>CBDUUJ010000487.1:0-2380 GCA_965370205.1 uncultured bacterium | reverse complement strand
GTTGACAAGTTTCGTTAATTATGGTAGCTTTATGTAGCTTTTCGGGGAATTGATGAATGACTGCATTTAGCGAAGGGAATGTTATTTTCAGTAACAATTTTACAGGGAAATAATGCTGAAGGATAATGGCAGACAAAAATACCAGGGAGAAGAGTGACGACAGGTTTGCATTTTCAAGGGCTTGTGATACAATTGCCGTCTCAAGTTCGTGGAATACGAGCTAGGGTGTTTCGTTTATCTTTATATCTATTACAAGAAAAAACCATGCGCAAACTGCGCGAGGTGGCAAGATGATCAGGAATTCAATATTACTGGCAATTGTTCTGATTCTGGCGTTAAGCGTGATCCCGGCATGTTCCGGTGACGACGCAACGACACCCGGAGTCCGGGCGGCGGGAACGATCCAGGGACTGGTTTATGATGTCGCTGCTGATGAACCGCTTACCGGCGCTGTTGTGGAGATAACATCCACGCCGTTTGTGACAGACCTGACCGGGACCGGTGTGGTAGTGATAATCACCTCCACTGGTGATGATGGAAGATTTAACCGCAGCGATATTCCAAATGGTTCGATCAGGATAAAAGTAAGCCGGGACAGCTACATAACTCCCGATGTCCAGTATTGGGCGCTTTCACCTGGTGGAGCCGGGGATTTCAGGTTTGATATGGCACCGGGCGAAGATCCGGTACCTGAGTTCGAGGGCGATGAGCAGAGTGCCCGTCCGCCGGACTGGGGCAAAATACCCGATGAATGATAATTAAAACCCGCTGCAAACAGGCGGCATATTAACGATATTTGAGTTCCGAAGGAGAAAAGGAGCTATTTCATGAGGATTAAAACTGTACTCAGCCTGGGATTACTTTCAATGATGATCTTTCTCGCGATGGGGATTTCATCATGTTCGAATCCAGACGAGAGGCCGTATGACACATTTTTCCCGGCTTTCTCGAACCCGCTGCCGAAATCGCCTGCGGGGCTGATAGTTACCGACCCTGTATTCCGCCAGGTTGAGCCTGATCCGCTGATTGAGGAAGCGTATCTGTGTGCCGATCTCAATCTGTTGACCAGCAATGATCTGTGGGGGTACTTTACAAACGCCACTCAGAGAATTGATATTGTTGGGACCCGAATAACAAACTCGTCCATGGTGGCGCGTCTTGTCGGGATAGCAAACAGAGGCGTGCAAATCAATATTGTTGTCGAGCACGGCTTTTTCGATGATCCCGGATCGGCACCGTACATTTCCCAGCTTTCACAGACGGGATATGTCACGATCAGGACCGACAAGGACGATATCGCGAGACAGGTTCATTCCCGGTACGCGATCATCGACGACCACATTGTGGTGGCATCGTCCGGGGATTTCCTCGACAACACGTTCAACACATCAGTCAATAACACCCTGATGTTTGACACCCCTCGAACATATATGAACGGGGCCGGTGCCGCCGGTGTAAAAACGATCACCGACGCGTTCCTGTTTGATTTCGACCAGATGTTCAACATGGGAAGATTTGGTGGAGACAAGGAACGGTTGATCAATCACACGTTCAACATCGGGATTATGGTCGAGATTTATTTTGGACCGAACGATGATTTGATGGGTGAGATAGTTGATGAGATCAACAATATGCAGTCGAACATGATGTTTGCGATTAACCAGGTGACCGATTCGTTCATGCTGAGTATCCTGGCGAATTTCGGGCAGTTGGGATTTTATGACGGTCCCTCCAATCCGGACTATACGCAGGCACTGCCGCTGGCGGTTCCATTCTTCTGGACCGGATACAACAGCCTGAACCACAAGTTTATGCTGATCGACCTTCCGGCGGATGTTACGACGACCATCAATCCGGTCGTTCTCAATGTTATGGACCCGGTAGTAATAACCGGAAGCTGCAACTGGACACACAACGGACTTGAATTAAATGATGAGCAACTGCTGATTGTTCATGACGTCACACTCGGTTATGAGTTGGCGGTTGAGATGGGCGTGCTATCCCGTGAGGCCGCGGGAATTGGCGTGGTATTCGGCAAAGTGCGGACATCCAAGAATGTCGCGATTCCAAATGCCGATCTGATGTGCGACAGCGAGTTTATCCCTGGTGGATATTTCGTTGGAGACGGCGGCACTCCTACGGAGGGCGCAAGCGACGGTCGCGGATATTATTCGATGATGGTTCCGACGGGATTCCTGAGGAACATCCGTGTGCCAAGTCTTGGCGACGCCAGCGGTTTATACCTGCTGCCTGACCCGTTATGGGGAGTGGATCAGCCCAATCAGGGATACAACCTGATGCCCGGATCCAGTTACAGAGCCAATTTCTACTGTTCACCCGCACCGGCGGCCACAGGAACCGACGGCGGCGGTGGCGGTGG
>CBDUUJ010000486.1:0-2382 GCA_965370205.1 uncultured bacterium | reverse complement strand
CAGTTTTCAACCCAAGCGCCTGGCTACGGACATCCGCCCTGTACAAATCCAGCTCCGACTTAAGGCGGTCGTATTCTTCGCGATACAGCTCCGACTTGATCTCATGAAGCGGCAGGCTGTCCATCATCCTGTACCTGATTAAATCCCGCCCAAGCGTCTCAAACACCAGCTTCCGATACCCAATCAGCCGGATATGATCCTGTGCCTGCCTCGTTAATGATTCCATCAGAAATATTTCCTGAACCTCTGTCTGTACCGAAATACTCTCCCCGTAAAGCCGATCGGCCGTATTCAGCGTCTCATCAAGTTCCGCCGATAGCGGAATGCTTCCCGGTATTTCCCCGGAAGTGGCTCTGTGGATATTCGCCGTTAATGCCTGCGATGCTTCATCCCTTATGTTTTCAAAATCGACTCCCATACCTGTATCCCCGCTCAAATCTGCCGAAATCGCAGTCTCCACAATCGCACCGATATTATCAAGAGCCGCTTTACGCGACGCGAGCAGCTCGCTCATTTCCTCTCTTACCGAGGCTTCAAATGCTCCCGGCTCGCTCTCGGAAAGCGATGGGGCAGGCGCCTGCAAAACTATCACAGCCACCCACGCTGCCGCGATCGCCGCGATCAGAAACGCGTAGAGTAAAATTCGTGATATCCAGCGTTTTTTTTTCACGTCAGTTCACAGTCATAAAAGACGCTCAAGAATCAATGGCGTCAGGTTCAATCCGCCATACATCACAGATCCTGCCTCGAGGATTATCTCTATCTCATATTCGTCACCGATCGCCACAGTCGCATCGATTACGTCCTGGATGAGAGGCTCCGTGAGACGCTGCTTCTCCGCCTCGACTTCCTCCTGTATCCGGTACAGGTCATCGATAAGAGACTGTCGCTGTTCCTCGGTGAGTGTGTTGTAATCCCCATATTCCTCAAGCTCGTTTATCTTCGCATCCTCAAACTGCCTGATCTGGGTCATCACAGTCTCAAGCTGCGGATGGGATGTCAGTGCTTCCTCGATATCGACATATCCGATGGACAGGAATGACGACTGCGCCCTGGCCTGCGGCATGAACATCCCGGCAATTAATCCCAGCCCGATCAGCACTGCGACCGAAAAGAAAATTACCGCCGGTTTTATTTCTTTCATGTTTTTCATCTGTTTATTCCTTCTTAACTATTTTTTTCAAACCTCGCTCACAACGTGAAAATCCCACGAACCCAGTATTCGTTATCCCCGTTCGTGAAAATCCCCGCCGACAGGTACTGCTGAAACTGGTATACCATCCCGTATTCATTCAGCGTGTCGTCCTCGAAAAATTCACCGCGCAGTTTGAATCCGGGAGAAAACGCGCTCTCAAGGAAATACTTCGTCGCCTCCCGTTCAAAGTCATATCCGACCGCAGCGAATATCTCCCTTGACGGCCTGAACCCAATGGCCGCGTCGGTTTCGAGTGTGGAATCGTTTGTGAAATAATTGAAGTTCAGGAAAACTTCCACACCGCGTGTGATGATGATCCCAAACCGACTTTGAACCTCGGCTGAATCGCGCGATTCGTTTCCAAAATCCACGAAAGCCTCGCACCAGAGATCGAACGAGCGGCTCTCAACAATCGAGTCGATCTGTACCACCGGCTGGTCCGGAAGTGTTTCAACCGATATCGATACACATGCCCTCAGGCGTCGTGCAAGTTCATTGTCCTTAAGCGATGCCGCAAGCTCAGCCGCGATATCATCAGCCGCAGCGTCAATTTCCGATCTCGGCATGCCCTCGATAAAATCCGCCTCGGCAATAAGCCGCTCGCGAAAACGGTCCAGTATCACGTTGTACAGCGTGAGAGAATACATCCTCGGTCGAATCCACTCGATTACATCCCCTCCTGGCTCAAGTGCGATCTCCACCGTAGCCACAGGACCGAGTTCAATTGCGCGGCTGACTTTGAAATCCGGGAAAAGTCCGGGTGCGGGATCCGACAGATCGAGATATTCAGCGATCAGGCCGAGCGCCCAGTCTGAATTTACGGCGTGCGCCGGCATGCCGACAAGAATTTCTCTGTAAGCATCTTTTAACTGGTTTTCATTGGCAGCAAGCCGGTTTCCCAGCCGATCCTGCCAGAACTCCGCGAGTCCATGCGGTGAAAGTACAACGATAACATCCGTTACTGCGTGTGGATCATCGTGAGTCCAGCCTGCCGGATGTACAAGGAAATCCGCGGTCACCGGGGATTTCGTGAAATCCAGCTCAAGCTCCGCGACTGTGTAGCCAATCGGTTCTATGACAATATTGATCCCCGTCCTGATACCTTCCGCCAACTGCACCGGATCGGCATCGATCAGCTCTTCGCCCTCTTCACTATCGAATATCACAGCGGTAAGTGTATGAGTGAA
>CBDUUJ010000485.1:0-2383 GCA_965370205.1 uncultured bacterium | reverse complement strand
AAATCGTCTTCCCCTGCTCATTCTGGCTCGCGATCAGCTTTCGAAGGTCTGCCTGACCAAGCGGATCGAGTCCGCTTGCCGGTTCGTCCAGAAGAAGAATATCCGGATCATTGATAAGCGCCTGCGCCAGCCCCACACGCTGCTGAAGCCCTTTCGACAGATTTTTCACCTTGGTTTTCCGACGATCCTGCAGACCCGCAATATCCAGAACCCGCTCGATCGCATCCCCGCGGGATTTTCCGGCCATCCCGAACAGGCGCGCATAGAAATCCAGTACGGTCTCCACGGTGAGATATGCGTAATAGTTGTGATCCTCCGGCAGGAACCCGATTCGTCTCCGGATCTCACGGTCCTTTATATCGCCGTCGAGTATCGTGGATGTTCCCGACGTGGGGCGTGTCAGTCCAAGTAGAAGCTTAATAGTGGTGGTTTTTCCTGCGCCGTTGGGGCCGACATACGCGAACACTTCACCCGCGAAAACCTCAAGCGATACATCATCAACCGCGAGAAGTTTCCCGCCACCCTGCTTTGGATAGGCTTTTGTGAGCCTGTCGGTTTTAATATGAACGGTCATGCCTGTCTATATACAATCGCGATTTCGTTCTGCTGTTAGAACGACTGGAGATTATTAATTCACTTTAATCATTATATAAGCGGGTATGGCGTCGGGCAAGTGGCAAATATCACCCACAAACGGGCAGTATATTCAGGATTGGTAAATTCAGGATTAAGTTTGTGGGCGCCATAGAGATTCGCACTATTTGCGCCACCGGTTTTCGTTTCGTTTGGAGGCGCCACCGGTTTTCGTTTCGTTTGGAGGCGCCACCGTCCTTCGCTTCGTTTAGAGGCGGTACTACTCCTGCTACAATTGATATAATATCTCTGATCCGATGAAAGACACTATCCAACTGAAACCCGCCATCCGCGTACGGGGACTCAGCGTTCTTCCCGGGGACAAATCGCTCAGTCACCGCGCGCTGATTTTTGGAGCGCTCACCGACGGACGAAGCAGGATCGAGAACCTCTCAACGGGTGACGATATCCGCGCTACGATTCGAGTTTTAAGAGCGCTTGGGATATCGATAATTCTCGCTCCCGACGGGGAGAGCGCTACCGTTGAAGGTCGTGGAGGAAAATTCGACGCTCCCGGAGAACCCCTTGACTGCGGGAATTCAGCCACCACGATGCGGCTCATGGCGGGAGTTTTATCGTCGCAGCCGTTCAAGTCGGTTTTGTTCGGAGATGAATCCCTCAGTAACCGTCCCATGAAATACGTGGCGGAACCGCTCCGTCAGATGGGCGCTGAAATCGAGACGGCGCCGGACGGGCGGCCTCCCCTGAGAATTCGCGGCGGTTCACTCACCGGCATTCCGTGGAAACCGGAGATTGCGAGCGCGCAGGTCAAGTCGGCGGGGATAATCGCGGGGATGTTCGCAGCAGGCGACACGGTATTTCATGAGACACTCCAGACCAGAGACCACACGGAGCGGTTTCTGGAACACCTTGCGGGCCGCGAATTGATCACTGTCGATCGAATGGAAAAAACTATCACAGTGTACGGAGATCAGCTTCCGCTGCCTGCATTCGATATCGTGATACCCGGCGACCCGTCATCCGCGGCATACCCGATGGCTCTTGCGACTCTCCTTCCCGAAAGCTCACTCACCGTCCCGTTCATCGGGCTTAACGCGGGACGGATCGCGTTCTTCCGTCACCTCCAGGCGATGGGCGCGCACCTTGTGATTACCCCGGATGCTCACGCGAGCAGGTCAACCGGCGGCGAGCCGGTCGGGGAGATCCATCTCCACAGCGCAAAACTGAAAAATGTCCCGCTCGACCCCGAGCGGATTCCAGCGATGATCGATGAGATTCCCCTTCTCGCGGTGATCGCATGCCTCTCGGAACGTCCCTGGGAAATAACCGGAGCCGATCGATTGAGAGAAAAAGAGACCGACCGTATCGCAAACACCGCGACGATGCTTCGAAGTCTCGGCGCGTCTGTCGAGGAACTCCCCGATGGGTTAAGCGGTCCGGGCGGGCAGATATTCGCCGGTGGAAGGATCGACTGCATGGGAGATCATCGTATCGCGATGGCAGGCGCGGTCGCGGGATGGTGCGCACAGGGTCCGACAGTTATCGAGGGCGCGGGCAGTGTGCGTGTGAGTTTTCCTGGATTTTTCGAGCGTATGACGGATTTGGTGGAGTATTCGTAGGTTACGGGGACAGGCACCTGTTTTTGGTCTACGGCGATGGTTCGGCATTGGAGTGAATACAAGACCAAAAACATGTGCCAGTCCCCTTGCTTTACCAGTCCCCTTGCTTTACCAGTCCCCTTGCTTTACCAGTTCCCCTTGCTTTACCAGTTCCCCTTGCTTTACCAGTT
>CBDUUJ010000484.1:0-2418 GCA_965370205.1 uncultured bacterium | reverse complement strand
ATAGATATGCGGGCAGGATTCCCGCAGGACAGCCGACGGGACGTCCGCGCTACAATATTTCCGGATTTTGAGACAGTCTCTTTAGGGTGGGTGCTTGAAATTATATAAAAAACAATGAAACCCACCTTAAAAGGTGGGGTACCGGGTAATTTCCATATTCTATGATAAGCCCCTGAAAGCCATAACGTCCGGCAGGAATCGGATCAGCCGAAGTCCTTTATGCAGACCAGCCTGATCTTGAACAGGCTCTCCTGAATTCCCACAAGCAGACTGTAATCAGAACCGAAGATAAGATAAATTGGACGACCACCGATATCCAACTGCCATCTAAGAGAACCATCCAGACCGAGACATCTCACGACACCATCGCCGTTTGCGAAATAGATATTCCCGTTCGTGTCGGTTATCGGTCCGGCAGTGATTCCATCCTCGCATTCATAATCCCATTGACACTGTCCCTCAGAATTCAAAGCAACAATTGTTGATATGCCTCCGGTTTGACCGGGAACGCTCTCTGCGGCTAAAATTGTCCCGTCGGCAGCGATAGCAACGCTGTCGAGAAAGCCGCTCTTACCCTCATGAATCCATCGCTGGGTGCCATCGTCTCTCAATGCCACGATATGGTTTGTAACCGTGTAATAAATCTGCCCCGTAAGCGGGTCGGCGGCTGTGCCGTACGGAATCTCATTATCGAACACAGGTGTATGCGACCAGACAATTTCGCCGTCCTCGGCATTGAGTCCCCATAAAACAAAATCTCCCGGTGGGGAACCATCCAGGTCTATCTTGCCGATTATAACCTCTCCGTTGGCGGCTACTGTCGGTGGGCCTATGAACATCGACGGTGCATATTCGTTACCATACCGCACCCATAACAGGGAGCCGTACTTGTCGAACGCCTGGATGCTTGAAGGACCGTGCACGAATCCATGTCCGTCCTCATCAATATTCATCATTCCCAGAAAATGAGGGCCGACACCGGGCACCGGTGTAAACAGGTTTTCAAAACCCCCGTCATGGTAAAGTTTCCCGACATACCCGCTTTCATCGTTCGATAGAAGCGAGCACCCGATAAGCATCGGATCTCCGGCAGCTTCGAAATCGGGATATGGAATTTCCGCAACCTGGTACCCACTTGGATCGTAGATAAGCAGCGCGATTCCACCGCCCGCCATAGGACGGGACATGAAAGCCCGCCCTTCGGGATCGACGACCGGCATGGTGTCCGACGTGAGGTCGCCAATTTCCCACGCGATCTCCGGTTCTCCCGGTCCGTGAGTGTTAACGTAATTTGTATTATGAATCGAGCCGCCGGGTTTCGGCCACGGTGCAAGTGGATCTATCGCAAATCCGGTCTCACCCAGCGGTCCTTTCTGGGATACTGGCACTCGAACCACATAGAAAGACGATAACGGAGAGTCCCCTTCATATGAAGTTACATCCTGTTGATAGTCTCCCTCCGAGGATACAACCGTTACCAGTATCTGCTGATCGAGAACCGAGTCGGGTGTAATTCCCTCCAGCATGATTCCATAGGTCGCCCAGGGCATATCCGGTGTCCAGTCGGAAACAAATTCAGGTGTCCTGCTGCCGATGAATAACGTTGGCGATGTCAACTCAATCGATGCAATCTGATCGTCTATCGGAGTATCGTTCAGCAATGCCTGCCAGTCGGAAATCCTGATATACAGCACAAGCTGCCCGCCGACACATCCATCCTCGGAAAGATAAACCATATTCAGCGGCATATTTACATCGATGACAAACGGCTCAAGCTGGTTCGCTTCAGCAGGGAACCCGTCCGGAACTTCGATATATTCGCCGGGTTCGTAATCCGGGGGGAATCCATGCGACGCGTCAACCGCATAGTTGAAGATCAGATCCGGTCCGCCCTGCCCGTTTCCTGGAAAAACAAGCTCGTAATGTCGTGTCTCAATGCCGCTGGAATGGAACACCGAGCGTCCATTTGGATGCTCAAGCGGAACAGCGAGAATGTGAGAAAGCGAATCCTCAGGATCGAGCGACGCGGCGAAAACCTTGTAGCCACTCAGCGTGGCGAACCAGACGCTGTCCTTGCCGGTTGTGCCGTATTTCCCTTCACGGTAGGAGAAAATCGTCCCGTTGTCAGGGAACTCAATCGGATTCCACCACCTGGTCCACCCGTCGGCATTCAGAAGCCTGAGACCGTTGGGACCGCCGGCCCACAGCCGGGTAGGATCGTTGGGATCGAGAATGTCCGCAGCGCCGATCACAATACCCTTGACATCGAATCCGCAGTAATGCGGCATGCCCCCAAACGGGTGCTTGATCGTTACATCGATCTCAACCCTGTGCCCGTTGACCGAAGTATTGGAAAAACTGATATTCGAATCGCCGGAAGGAGGTTCCAGAAACTTGAGAGCATTGAGGTGCCATGCT
>CBDUUJ010000483.1:0-2422 GCA_965370205.1 uncultured bacterium | reverse complement strand
GCACTGTTCAAACCTTGCGGAAGAGGCGCTGGAAGCCGCGATAAAAGACTATAAATCCAAACTAACCCAATAAACTTTACAGTTTTTTTGCAGATTAATGAAACAATGGCAAAGAAATCGGCTTATCAAAAACTGCCAAGCTGCTGCAAGTTACCGGAAGACCGGAATTAATTTAATAATTGTTCAGTAGAAAAGCCGAATCTGTACTTAGAATCAATTGCCCTCGTTCCATAATTTCAAACAGAGATCTGAATCATAATCATCTTTGTTTTAAGCGGATCATGTTGTAATTTCTTTCACTTTAATGAATATGAAGACAGAGATAAATTGCACTGACAGCGAAGAAGATAAATTATTAACCAAGAAATAGAATAAGTGAAGACCGTAAATCCCCACCTGTCCGGAAAGATTCTCCTACATTAATATCCGAATAGAATCAGCCGAAAAATATTTACCATTTTTCGACAAAATCAAGCCACTATATACCAGACAAACGGGAACACTCGCTTCCTCGTTCACCAATATTAACCCATGGTACCGCTTTTAATACAATTCATGCGGAATACCATATAGGAACTAAATTATGTCATTCGAAAAAATAAATTTGATCGAGCCAATCCGAAAGGCTCTCAAAACCGAAGGTTACTCCAGACCGACTCCCATTCAGAAGCAATCGATACCGATAATTCTCGAAGGAAGAGACCTGCTCGGTTCCGCGCAAACCGGGACAGGTAAAACCGCCGCATTTGCTGTCCCCATCCTTCAGATTCTCTATGAAAACAGGAATGTTGAAACTCTGCAACATTCTACCCCGCAAGGGGGCAGAAAGATTAAAGCCCTGATTGTCACACCTACGCGGGAATTGGCAATCCAGATCGGCGAAAGTTTTACAGCCTACGGAAGATATTCAGGTTTGCATCATACCGTGGTTTTCGGAGGTGTCTCACAATTGCGCCAAACAAACGCTTTGAAAAAAGGTGTGGATATCCTGATCGCCACACCCGGACGATTACTCGACCTCATGAATCAAGGGTACATAAAGCTTCGGGATCTTGAAATATTCGTGCTGGATGAAGCCGACCGCATGCTTGACATGGGTTTTATCCATGATGTTAAAAAAATCATCGCCACCCTTCCGCAAAAACGGCAATCCCTGTTTTTCTCTGCAACCATGCCATCGACTATTATTTCACTGGCCAGAACCATTTTGAACAATCCTGTCAAAGTCGTCATCGCACCTGTTACCTCCACCGCGGAGTTGATCTCCCAGTCGCTCTATTTTGTGGATAAAGCCAATAAAAGTGCATTGCTTCTCCATGTCCTGAAAGACAGGTCGCTCGTTACCGCCCTGATATTTACACGCACCAAATATGGTGCTGACAAACTATCCCGCTTTTTGATAAAAAACGGTATCCGTGCCGAAGCTATCCATGGCAACAAATCCCAGGGCGCCCGTCAACGGGCATTGAGTAATTTTAAAAACAGGAAAATCCGGGCCCTTGTGGCTTCCGATATTGCCGCACGGGGACTGGATATCGATGAGCTTTCCTGCGTAATTAACTACGAAATCCCCAATATACCGGAGACCTATATCCATCGGATCGGTCGTACCGGAAGAGCCGAAACTGACGGCATTGCCATCTCTTTTTGTAATGCGGAAGAATCTGCCTATCTGCAGGGAATACAGGCGCTCCTGTCCAATAGAATCCCGGTTGTCGACAATCACCCCTATCCCATGAAGGAAGAAGAAGCCACAACTCCATCTCCCCGTAGTCGCAAACCTACTACTGCCGCTTACTCAGGGAAATATAAGCACTGCTCACGCCAGCGAATGCAAACTCGCAGACAATAAACCGGGTTGTACGAAATTCCTTACCTGCGTAAAGCAATTTCTGACGATTTTTAAAAAATCCTCGTTAATAATCCCGGATCACAATCTACTTTAAGCCGTCATCATATACTGGTGACGGTTTTTTCTTTGTAGATCGAATGGAATTATTGGTGCAAAAGATGTATTTTGTCACATGTAAATAATTCCAGAAACAGTCATGAATTATTCTGCCAGATTAGTTGGTGCACTTAGAAATGTATTCACCTTTTCCATATTTTTTCTGATCGTTACAATTTTTCCTATCCGCTCACTCAAAACACTTGAATCCAGGAAATATAGACAGATTCCCAAATGACTTTATGTTCCAATTGTCAAAAGAAGAGTTTGCTAACTTGAGGTTTCAATTTGAAACCTCAAGATGGGGAGGTAGTAGATACCTGCCTTACACATTTACTGAACAGGGTGTTGCGATGCTTTCCAGTGTTCTTTTCCCGGTACTCGTCAACAAGGAACCATCACTTAACTCAAGCCGGAATGACTACCGTTCAAATGCTTACACCCGTGACCCGGCTTAAGTCAAATGATATTAAG
>CBDUUJ010000482.1:0-2426 GCA_965370205.1 uncultured bacterium | reverse complement strand
CCGAATACACCAATTTCACTAAAACTAAATAAGTATTTATACTCGTAACGCAGACTGCCAGAGACTGTCCCACAATTATCCTTCCTACTGTAGCGCGGACGCCCGCGCTACAATATTTCCGGATTATGAGACACCTTCAGCCTGCCTGCGGGATTGAAACAGAAATAAATTAATGGATTTGGTCTTCCTGTAAAAATGTATCCAGGTCTCATCTACTGATCATTGTCATCAAGCGAAAAAATCCACCTGTCTATGTAAAGTTTATACTCAAGAATTTCCGAAGGTTCGAAATACAGGCTCATCTCACGTCTGGCGCTGTCGGATGAGTCCGATGCATGAATGATATTAAGAGGAAGCTCCTGACCGTAATCGGCCCGTATCGTCCCGATGGCCGCCTCGGATGGAAGTGTGGACCCCACCATCCTTCGTACCTGCTGTATCGCGTCCAGTCCCTCTATAACGGCAACAACAACCGGTCCTGAAGTGATATATCTCATCAGACGCTGATAAAACTTTTTGCCGACATGATCCTTGTAATGCTTCTCCGCCAGATCCTCATCTATCTGCAGCAGCTTCAGGGCGATAATTTTCATCCCGCGCTTTTCAAATCGCTGTATGATCTCTCCTATCAACTGGCGCTGAACCCCGTCCGGCTTGATCATTATAAATGTTCGACTGATGTTCATTGAATATCACTCCCGATTGCAGGCCATTTAAAAAAAACCGCTCTCATTAATGATTATCGTCACTTTTCACGGCTTTTTTTCTGTGCGTGCCACTCCATAATCTGCCGCCAGATAAATGCTGCGACTACAAGTCCGATCATTACTACGATCACTATATCTATATAATGGAAATAATCCCTCAGTGAATTCCAGTTCTCCCTCAGTTTGAATCCGGCCCACGCAAGGAACATGTTCCACATGAACGCTCCGATTATTGTCATCGGTAGAAACCGGCGCATCGGCATCCTGCCCATTCCCGCCGGGATGCTGATAAAATGCCTGACAACCGGAATAAAGCGGCAGATGAAAACCGTCCAGGCCCCGTAGCGATTGAAATATCGCTCCGTTGCATCGAGGTGATGAACGTTCAGGAGAAGGTATTTCCCCACTTTCAGAACCAGCGGACGGCCGCCGTACATCCCCATCCAGTATGAGAGCAGGCTGCCCGTGATCGACCCGAGTGTGGACCATACCGCGATCCATGCCATCGACATTTTTCCCTCGAATGCCAGGAACCCGGCGAACGGCATCACCGCCTCGCTCGGAATCGGCGCGATCATCGACTCCAGCGCCATCAGGAAAAATACGCCGGGATAGTGCGTGACGTCGATTACATGGGTGCACCATTCGCTTATCGCCTCGAATATGCTCGTATGCCCGGCGCCATTTTCGGCTGCGTATTCGCCAACCTGTTCAGTTGCCTGCTGAAGGAAAATTAATAAATTCATTGTTAGCATGGATTCTGTCAGTCGATTGTCTATTTGAAATGCGAGCTTACGCTGGTGCCTGTGTGGATCGAATTGATCGCCTTTGCGAACAATGAAGCCACTGAGAGGACTTTTAATTTCTTCTTTTTCCCGAAATCAAATATTGGGACCGTATTGGTGACAACGATTTCCTTTACATCGGTATTTTCAAGTTTCTCAACTGCGTTCGGGCTGAAAACAGGATGCGTACATCCCGCGTAGACCCCCTTCGCTCCGGCTTCCAGAACGGTCTCAATTGCCCTGATGATGCTTCCGCCTGAGTTGATTTCATCATCGAGAATTATCGCGTTGAGTCCTTTAACCTCACCGACCACACCGTGGATATCCAGTTTCCCGGTCACCTTGTCGCGACGCTTGTCAATTATCGCCAGCGGGCATTTCAGCCTTATGGCATACGCTCCGGCGGTTTTCGCGCTTCCCGCATCGGGTGCGACCACAACCGGCTTTTTTATTCGTTTACTCTTGAGATATTCAGAGATGATTGGAAGAGCTGCCAAATGATCGACCGGAACTGAGAAGAATCCCTGGATCTGTTCAGCATGAAGGTCCATGGTCAAAAGACGGTCGGCGCCGGCTGTTTCCAGAAGCCTCGCCACAAGGCTTGCGGTGATCGGGATTCTCGGGCGGTCCTTCTTGTCGGAGCGCGCGTACGCATAATACGGCATGACCATCGTTATCCGCTTCGCGCTTGCCCTGACCAGCGCGTCGATCATGATCAGCGCCTCAACCAGATTGTCATTGACAGGCCTGACCGATGTCTGCACAAGAAAAATATCGCACTCACGAACATTCTCCTGGATTGAGCAGAATGTGTTATCGTTCGCGAATTTCTCGTACTTCACTTTGCCGGGCTTATTTCCCAGAATTTTACATATCTCATTTGTCAGATCGACTGATGCGGTCCCCGGAAATATTTTCATTTTTCCGGTTGGGG
>CBDUUJ010000481.1:0-2427 GCA_965370205.1 uncultured bacterium | reverse complement strand
GCGTCCCTGATGCTTATTACTATATGAAAACGCACTGCCGTGCTGTTCTACGAAACTCGTGCAATTGCGACCATTACTGTGACTAATGCAATGATAAAATGAAGTCCATTCCTCGTTATTGGGAGATGAACCTTTTTTTTACGCTAGAAGCTGCCGATTTCAGTGATTTCTTCAATGTGAATTGTCTGGGATCCACCTCTGTGATCGTAGAATGTGAAGACACCTTCCTCGTATACATAATAAGTTGAGAGCCTTTTAACAGTGTCCTTCAGTATCAGCACCTTTCCTTCACCAAGCCCGATCCATGCGCGTGTGGATATTTCCATGTGTATCGCTATCGTTTGCATCACAGATGCGACGTCCTTCTTCATGTAAAGAGGCGGCGGTTTCTGTGATCGGGATTGAGAATCGTCAGTCATGGTGGATATTTCTTTCATTCAAGGCTGTTGCGATCTGCACCGCGTTCAATGCCGCTCCTTTTTTTAAATTATCCGCAACAACCCAGAACGCGAGATCGTTTTCAAATATTCCCGCGTGGCGTATCCGTCCTACCCAGACCGGATCGGTGCCTTCCGCGAGCCTGGGAGTCGGGAATGACCGGCTTTGGGGATCGTCCAGAAGAGTGACCCCTTCAGTCGATCCAAGAATTTTCCGAACGTCGTCCGGATCGATTGGATTCCCGGTTTCGATCACCACGCTCTCGCCGTGTGATACAAATGATGGAACCCTCACGGCGGTGGCGCAGACTAAAAGGTCGTCAAGTTCGAGAATTTTCCTAAGCTCGTTCTCGAGCTTTGTCTCCTCGCCGAATCTTCCGTTGTCCTCGATTGACCCGACAGACGGCAGGCAGTTGAAAGCGGGGGAGTCCATTTCTACCGCGTCGCCGCCATCCTTCAGATATTTTTCACTGTCCCTGCGGAGCCGGTCCAGGTAATCGCTTCCGGCTCCGGACGCTGACTGGTAGGTGCTCACGATTACACGTTTCAGGCCGAAGTTATCGCGAATCGGCGCGAGTGCTACCGCAAGCTGGATAGTCGAGCAGTTTGGATTTGCTATGATCCCTGGCTTGGATCCCACGGTATGAAGATTAATTTCAGGCACGACCAGGGGGATTTCCGGGCGCATCCGGAAAACCGAGGAATTGTCGATAACCCATGCGCCCTCGTTTGCCGCGACCGGACAGAACTCTTCGCTCAGACCGTCCACCCCGGAAAAAAAGACCCATTTCGCGTCCCTGAAAGCCTGGGAATTGAATGTTTCCACGATGTATTCCAATCCCCGGAAAACGATTTTTTTTCCTGCCGAGCGTTCGCTTGCGAGAAGAGTGAGAGTGTCTACAGGCAGGGGCATACTTTCCAGGGAGCGGATTATTTCGGAGCCGACCAGTCCGGTGGCTCCGACGATAACTGTGCGATCATTTTTTCTGCTTGATTTCATTGGCTTTATTAATGTTAAACAATATAGTAGAATTCAGTATACCACTTGCCGCAAATAAATTGCCGTAACAGGCAGGCTGTGATAAAATGCGGCATCAGGTCTGGACAATTAACCGGGAGGACATAAGCATGACCCGTTCCATTCGTGTAATTTTTCTTGCCACATTATTTATTCTGATGCTGTACGGCTCAGCCGCAGCCCAGGATTTCGTTATTCGCGTCAGTGACGATGCAGTTGTGGCCGCCAGTCGCGAGAACCAGGCAACAATCAATGTCTTTGAGGACACAAACGGCGATAATGTTTACGACGCGTTGACCATCAACGGCAACCGAATCTCCGGGACGATGAGGATCAATGAAGCCGAGGGGTTTCAGTATGAGGATGGACGCAGCATCGTGATTTATCCTGCGGTGCATTCCGGCCTGCCGGAACCGGGCACATCCGCGATTCTGGGATTTATCCATTATTTCGATGATGAGTACCTGTCCACTTATCTCGCTGTCGTGGCAGAGCAGATTCCCGATGACGACACCACGAACGGTCTGGGTGTTTATTTCTACGACTCCGCCGGATTGCGGGTGGGTGCTCCGTCCACAATGTTTATGGAGAAAGCGAGGCTGCGGCCAATCCCGATATACCAGGAGTGGGTCCAGATGGGCAAGGATTTCGGGATCGGCTCGAATCCGATCAACAGCCAGTTCTTCGTTATCGCCAAGGATCTCGGACTGACCGACCACGTGCTGATTGTCATGTTCCAGTTGTATCAGTAACGGGAACTTTGCAGTCAGACGATCCGGTTTACTGTCTCATGTACAACACATTACGGCAGAATCGACACATGCAACCCAAGCGGTTGCTTTTTTTTTATCTTAGAGATAGCTTCATGCATATAATAAAATTCATCCGGTACCCCACCCTTTAGGGTGGGTTGAGAGCTGTAGCGCGGACGTCCCGTCGGCTGTCTTGTGGACGTCCCCGTCCGCAAAATAT
>CBDUUJ010000480.1:0-2428 GCA_965370205.1 uncultured bacterium | reverse complement strand
ATCCCCTTTAGGTTCTTCAAAATATGTTCTATAATCATTCCAGAGGCTCCGCCAGATTCGATTTTAATTCCCCTCTACCCGGGGGGATTTTTTTTCAGGCTCAATACAACTCAACAATCTGAGTTGACGATGTTTCCAGATAAATCTATACTTCACACGCTTGTTTTTTCAGGTTTTTGAAAATTCTTTATGGAGAAATATAAATGAAAGGACTTATCCTGTCAGGCGGAAAAGGTACAAGACTTCGTCCGCTGACCTACACATCTGCGAAACAGCTCATCCCGGTCGCCAATAAACCGATCCTCTTCTACGGCATCGAATTCATGCGCGACGCCGGCATCACCGACATCGGAATCATCGTCGGCGACACCCGCGCCGACATCATGGAGAGCGTCGGCGACGGCAGCAACTGGGGAGTGAACATCGAGTACATCTATCAGCCCGAACCCCTCGGACTCGCGCACGCCGTTTTGACCGCAGAGGACTACATCGGCGACGATAAATTCATCATGTACCTCGGCGACAACCTTCTCCGCGACGGAATCGCGAACATCGTCAACGAGTACAACGAAAAAAATCCCGACTGCATGATCCTTCTCACACCGGTGAAGAACCCGTCGCAGTTCGGAGTCGCGGAACTCAACGATAACGGCACGGTGAAAAAACTCGTCGAGAAACCATCGGAACCGAAAAGCGACCTCGCGCTTGTCGGGGTGTATCTTTTCAACAGTAAAATCTTCGAGGCCGCGCGCAAAATCAAGCCCAGCTTTCGCGGCGAACTGGAGATCACCGACGCGATCCAGCAGCTCATGGATGACGGCCACGATGTGCATTCGAGCATCGTCGAGGGCTGGTGGAAGGATACCGGCAAGCTTGAGGATATGCTCGAGGCCAACCGTCTTGTGCTCGACACTCTCGTAAATAAAATCGACGGGCATGTGGACAGCGCGAGCAGGATCGAGGGCCGCGTGGTGCTCGGTCCCAACTCGCGGATCATCAATTCGGCGATCAGGGGACCCGTTATCATCGGCAGGAACGCGGTCATCGAAAACGCGTTCATCGGTCCCTACACATCGATCCAGGACAAGTGCCACATATCCGACTGCGAGCTTGAGCACTCGATCATCCTCGAGGAGTCGATCATCCGCGATATCCCGGTGCGCATGACGGACAGTTTGATCGGACGGAAAGTGGTCGTCGAAAAATGCGACCTCAAACCCCAGGCAATCCGTCTAATGCTCGGCGATTCAAGTTGGGTCGGATTAGGGTAGAATAGAGTAAAGGAGGGAGGGTTATACTATGAAAATTGATCCTATTTCTTTACGAGTAAATCAGCTCGAAATGACAGATTTCCGAGGTTTCAAGCGTTGTTCTTTAGAGTTCAGTAAGGATATCCAGACTACTGTTTTCGTCGGCGCAAACGGAGCAGGCAAGACATCAATTCTCGACAGCGTGGCAATATTACTTTCATGGCTCATTGCCAGATTGAAACCAAAAGATAACCCAAAAATTGAGAATCGTGGATTATTACCTTCAAATGACGACGTAAGGATTGGTGGTCACGATTATCTTAGTTGCCATATATCATTGGGCGACCATTCTTTGGATTACGAGCTTACCCATTACATGATTGACGGAGATGCACCGGGTTTTCCACAAGAATTGTTCGACTTCTCAAAAAATTTACGGATAAAAATCTTAAATAATGCTGCGAAAGTTAGTGTCCCATTGGTGGTCTATTACCGCACCAACCGAATTGTTAATGAAATCCCCTTGGAATTTCAGGCTGATATATCATATAACCAGTTCAATGCGTATGATGATGCGCTAGAAGCCATCATTGACTTCCACGCTTTTTTTAAATGGTATCGAAATCAGGAAGATTATGAAAACGAGGTGCGTAGCAGAAAAGACAGCTCTTACAAAGACCGCTTTTTAATGGCAGTGAAAAATGCCGTAACTCAATTTTCCTCTCTTGAAGGATTTACAAACCTTGAAATTAGGCGATTGCCAAAGCCTGAAAGCATGGTAGTCACAAAAGAAATCGAAAAAAATACTCAAGAACTGAAACTCAACCAATTATCCGACGGCGAGAAATGCTTAATCGCAATGATTGCTGACATTGCCCGTCGACTTGCGATTGCAAATCCCGGACTTGATGATCCCCTTCAAGGTCACGGTGTAGTTCTTATCGATGAAATCGAACTTCATCTACATCCGAAATGGCAACGGACAATCATTCCAGACCTCGAGAAAACCTTCCCAAATGTTCAATTCATCGTTACAACTCACTCACCACAAGTGCTCAGCCATGTAAAAAGCGAATCAATAATCTTCCTTGAGCAAACACAAGATGGAATCATCGCTCACGAACCGACCAGCCTCTACGGTCGTGACCACAATCAGATACTTGAAAGATTCATGGGAG
>CBDUUJ010000479.1:0-2447 GCA_965370205.1 uncultured bacterium | reverse complement strand
TTTCAGCGTGAACGTCCCGTCAGCGGATATGGTCAAAGCGGTCGACTACTGCGGGATCAAATCCGGTCATAATATCGATAAATCCAAAATATTCAGTACCTTCTACGGTGAACTGCAAAACGCTCCGATGATCGAGGAGTGCCCCGTAAACATGGAATGCAAACTTGTAAAAACCATTGATTTCGAGGGCACCCATGTGGTCTTTGTCGGGGAAATCGTCGAGACATATGTGGGCGAGGAATTCCTTACCGACGGCAGACCGGACGTTAAAAAAATCAATCCGCTTATTTTCTCGACAGACGGAAAATACTGGTCCATTGGAGAAATGATCGCGAAAGCGTTCAGCATTGGTCAGGAATTCAAACCGGATGGAGATTAATAAACAGGCTCTATAATGATGAATCATCATTGCAGAAAAAGTATAATTAAATTCGGTACCCCACCCTTTAGGGTGGGTTTCCTTGGATTTCATGCGCCTTTCGCTCACTAAAGAACCCACACTAAAGGGTGGGGTACCGGATATATATGTATAATTTACCAATAGACAATTCTAAGCCAGTACCTTGACATAATATGTAATTTCCTGTAGCCTTTAGTTAACTACACTTCCGGAGGAAATTCACATGCAACGAAATACATCTATCGCTTTAATTCTCGTGATCGGACTGCTTCTGACCATCATCTCATGCGGCAGCGGAAGCAGTATCCCCAACCTGCCCCCCGACGAAAATCCGGACCGCTACACATTCGCGGCATCCGACAAGACCCGCGACGGGTCGCCTGACGTTTCAGGGGACAATCTGGACACGCTCGTGGATGGAAACACCCAATTCGCCTGCGATCTGTACCAGGAACTGAAATCCAAGGACGGCAATATCTTCTTCTCGCCGTTCAGCATCTCGCAGGCGCTCGCGATGACATGGATCGGCGCGCGCGGCAACACCGAAACCCAGATCGCGGACACGATGCATTTCACTCTCTCCCAAAATCAACTCCATCCGGCTTTCAACAAGCTCGATCTCGAACTCCAGAGTCGCGGAGAGGGCGCGAGCGGCAAGGATTCTGAACCGTTCCGCCTGAATATCGCGAATTCAACATGGGGCCAGGACGGATGGCCGTGGCTAGCTCCGTTCCTCGACACGCTTGCGGTCAACTACGGCGCTGGAATGCGTCTCGTCGATTTCATGACCATGCCCGACGAATGCAGGATCATCATCAATGACTGGGTCGAGGATCGAACCGAGGGAAAAATTATCGACCTTCTTCCGGAGGGAATAATCACACACGACACAGCGCTGGTTCTCGTGAATGCGATCTATTTCAACGCCGCGTGGCTTGAGCCGTTCAAGGAGGAGAGCACTCACAACGGCACATTTACGCTTCTCGATCAGTCGGAGATCAACGTGCCGCTGATGGAACAGGTGAAATCACATCGCTACTCGGATGGCGACGGCTTCAAGGCTGTTGAGATCATGTACGACGGTTCTGAATTATCGATGCTGATCCTGCTTCCGGATATCGACAGGTTCGACGAGATCGAATCGAGCCTCGACGCCGCCATGATCGACGGGATCATCGGCGGTCTCGGCGAGAGAGCCGTCACGCTAACATTCCCGAAGTTCGAGTTCGATTCGGATTTCAGCCTGACCGATACGCTTCAGGATATGGGCATGACCGACGCGTTCGAGGGCGGGATCGCGGATTTCTCCGGCATGGACGGGTCGCGGTTGCTTTACATCACCGATGTGGTTCACAAGGCGTACGTGGCTGTCGATGAGGCCGGCACCGAAGCTGCCGCGGCGACAGGCGTAATCGTCGGAAGGGTCTCGGCTCCCGAACCCGCCGAATTCCGCTGCGACCATCCGTTTATCTTCTTCATCCGCGACAACATAACCGGCGCGATCCTGTTCACCGGCCGCGTGGTTGATCCGGGTTAGCGATTGCTGAAATATTATTGATCACTGCGACGGGTCGATGATAAGGATTTTTTCGGCACGACAATTCGAGCTGTTCCGGGCATATTCGATTATTAGTATAGTTGTTGATTTTAATTCAATAGGTAGGTAGTTGTCCCCTTTTTCTAATCTAGCAATTCTATATCAGAATTGAAAACCATAGGATATAGCTCATTAAAATATGCATCCAATAATTTCTTAACTTCAATATTGTTCTTTATTATTAATTTCTTCCATTCCTTTCTGGTTTTTCTATAATCCAGTTTGTAATATAGATTTGCAATTCCCTTAAATTTCTTATCACTACTTTGTTTAATAATAGAAGCAAGCATGCTCAATCTTCCTAATTCATTAACCTCAATACGACCTTTATGTATGTGGTGAGCTCTAACACCGAGAACATCTTTAAGGGGCTCTGTAACCATGTCTTTTAATATTTCATCATTAAAGGGGAATCCTCGCTTTTTAAAAGCTCTTGAAATTTTTATTGTA
>CBDUUJ010000478.1:0-2456 GCA_965370205.1 uncultured bacterium | reverse complement strand
GAGTCACCGTAAGATGAAGCACCCACAATCTCCGCTGACGCTCCGTTTGTGGGCGACACTGGGGGATTTTTAATTTTATTGAGAGAGTCACCGTAAGATGAAGCACCCACAATCTCCGCTGACGCTCCGTTTGTGGGCGGCACTGGAGGATTTTTTATTTTATTGAGAGAGTCACCGCAAGTTGAGAAAGATTTAATAAGCGCTGATACCCCATCCCGTGCTATTATTAGGATTCAATGTCTACATATGTAAAAAATCCCGCCATTTTATTTTTACTGATTGTCCTCGCGGGTTTATATTCCTTCCCGGCATCTGCACAGGATAGCTCTGCGCAGGATAGCTCAGCACGGGAGAACTCAGAACAGGACAACTCAAGCAATCAGAATATGGGGATTTTAACACCTCCCGCGGTCGAGGACGGGATCCTTTACTTTGTCCACTGGCCGGAGATATTGTATGCGTTCGACGAATCCGAAAATAAGCTCAGATGGTCCGCTCCGCTAGACCCGGTACCGCCGGAGATCGATCCTGAAGCCCTTCCCGCACCTTCCCCCACTCCTCAAATGAGTTATATTTTCGTACATCTGGGAAGGCGATTATGGGGGATTTCAAAGATCGACGGGCACTCGGTCTGGCATGTTGACGGACTCCCGGAGGCTTCCCGCAGGTCGTCAGACACTTTAACGAACACGCTGCCAGGATACTATCTCATTGAAAATGACACCATGGGAGCCGTGCTGACCCTTGAGATGGACGGCGAGTTCTGGTTCTGTCGCGGGAGAAGGCCCGGTGATGGGAATCAGATATGGGAGAGGCGCATAAACGGCGAACCACGAGGCTGGTGGCTTGACGGCGAAGCGTTATGGGTCGCCTACGAACTGTTTGGAGCGGAGGGACCCGGATCGGCTGAGGATAATCCCGCAGTGATTATGAAACTCGAATCCGGCACCGGCGATCTTATCTGGGCCACTCCCGTTCCGAACGACGCTGCCTTTCGGTCGGCCTTCAGGATTCCCAGGAGCCGTGTCTACCTTTCTGAAGAGCACGGGGATGGCGAATTCGAGGTCAGGGGTTTCAATGAGAACACCGGGGAATTATATCGCTCCATAAGCTGGTCAGGCGGCGAGTTCATCGCAGCGCTGGCATCGAGTGACAAGCTGGTTTTCCTGAATTCCGAGGGTTCGGGCAACATTAAGTTTCAATTATATCATTCATCTCTTAACCCTATTCAGTATCACACAATTCACAAATCCCGCAATGATCAGTTGTTCCCGTCACCTGTGATTGACGGCAACCTGTTCCTCTACGCGGGCTGTTCATTTTCACTTCATGACGGAAACATGGTGTGGCAGGAACAAATCGACGGCTCCATGATTGACTGGGCCGCTGACGACTACCGGATTTATTTCTGGGACAGCGCAGGCTCTCTCATCGGGCTTGACAGGCTGACAGGCAAGGAAATATGGAGAACCCCGTTCAATGTACTTCCACATGACGGGCAGACAGGCCCGAATCATGGGGTCTCATCACTGACCCTGACAGATAACCGCCTGTTCGCGACCACACCGTCGGGTGAATTAATCCGAATCGATCCTGAGAACGGCCGGCCATTCCCGGGTGTATTACAGGTAACCCTGGACAGTGGAATTGAACGCACCGGCAACGGTGGGGGGCAAATGACAACCGGGGGGCGTAATTCTGCATGGTTATGGATTACGATATCCATCGTTGTCCTGATCGGCGCTTTTTTCCTCTGGTTCGGCATGAAAAAGACGAATTCCTGGGGCGGAACAAATGGCAACAGAGGATTGTAGATCGTCAGTACGGAAAGATAACGCTCCTTCATCCGATGAGAAAAAAAGCCTCTTGATTACACTGACCGTTCTGCTTGTTGTTTTCATGGCGGGATATCTTGTGATGGCTCTGGAAATACTCGCATTCAGAATTGTCCAGATCCATACAGGATCATCGATATATTCCACCGGAGCGGTTCTGGGAGTTGTACTTGCAGCTTTGAGCATGGGCTACTGGCTCGGGGGAAATCTATCCGTCCGTTTCAGGCCGACCGGAATCCAGGCAGTCGCGCTGGTGATCGCCGGCATATGGATTTTCATGATGGCCGGAATACCGAATCCGATCAGCCACATCGCTCAGATTCGTGAGAATCCCCTGGAGGCATCCCAGCCTTATATTGTACCGTTTTGGAAATCCGTTCCCGACCGGGTTCTGGAGCATCCTCCGAGCGAATCGATTGAGTTCCGCATGAGATGGGACCCTCTGGCAGTTTCATTCCTGCTGTTCGCCCTCCCGAGTTTTCTTCTGGCGACCGTGGGTCCGTGCGCCATCCGAGTGCTCACTCACCGAGCCGAGGAGGCCGGCAGGACCTCGGGGTGGGTTTTTGCCCTTGGAAGCCTGGGGAGTATCGCCGGCGTGATAGTAACCAGTTTCTGGCTTAT
>CBDUUJ010000477.1:0-2458 GCA_965370205.1 uncultured bacterium | reverse complement strand
ATTTTCTTTTTTACATTATCAATCCGTCTATAAGCATGGATATTCCAGGATCATTGCCTAAAGTAGTTTTCAATAAATCCAGCAAGCCGGGTGGCACCCTCAAGCATTATGCGAGGCGCCAGCCGAGCATGATGCTTGTGGGTGCGGATGATTTCTGTAGAACACCCTGACAATGCATGCATCCCGGGCATTATACCCCACAAGAGACCGGCACCGTGTATAATTCCGGAAAGGGAGGACAGACCAATGTTCCGAAATCCTTTCATTGTATCCATATCTGTTATTCTCACATTTCTCACAATAGCTTGCCTGTCGGGAGGTTCCGCGATGTCTCAATCCGAATCCGGTGCGACTGTAATTCAGTTACCTGAACCGTCTCTCAGTGGGGATGTCTCTCTCGAAGAATGTCTCGCGTCGAGGAGATCGGTACGAAAATTCGAAGATCGTTCTCTTACACTTGAGGAAATCTCGCAGATTCTCTGGTCGGCGCAGGGGATCACAGCCGACTGGGGAGCACGCACGGCGCCGTCCGCCGGAGCGCTGTTCCCGATCCGCCTGTATCTTGCAGTGCGGGATGTGGAGACACTCACACAGGGATCATGGGAGTACGATCCGGAAAATCATTCGTTGAAACTTGTGAAAGAGGGGGATCTTCATTTCGACCTCACTGCAGCCGCGCTTGGTCAGAGTTTCGTGGGTGAAGCCCAGGCGGTGCTGATTATCGCTGCGATTCCCGAAATAACGATGGCGCGTTACGGAAACAGGAGCATGCGGTATATCGACCAGGAGGTCGGCTGCATCTGCCAGAATGTCTATCTGCAATGCGGGAGTTTGGGTCTTGGGACTGTTGCGGTCGGCGCGATGGACGATAACCACATCGCGGAAATCGTTTCAACCAAGGCGGAGCCGAGATTGATAATGCCGATAGGCCCTGTTCAGTAAGAGGCACTGAACCAGATTCACCTGTTCATCACGCCGGGCGACCGGAGATCGCCCCTCCGTTTATAAATCGAGTGTGGCAGTTGAGTGATGATGACGGGGACGTCATCACGCCGGGCGACCGGAGATCGCCCCTCCGTTTTTTCAGTATATAATCAAATGTAAGTATTTACGGTCTTTTGCGGATTGATTTTTCGTCTGTACTGCGTAGAATAGGCATTTCGCTGAGCAGGAAATCTGCTGGGTAAAGTTTTGCATGAATTTTTTAAGATCCTGCGTTTACGCTTATCAATGAATATGCACAGTTTTATGCACTTCGCCATGCGGGAGTTTTTAACAAGGACCTGATACGCAGTAAGGAGATAATAAGTGGTACGAACCGATTCCCAGGATAAAGACCAATGTCTTCCATACAGCCAGACTGCCAGGGAAGTCGAGGCATCCGATTTTGAGCTTCTGGACAAGAAACTGCTCGCGCCCGACACATACGAGCTTACATGGCGGGCGCCTCTTGTCGCGCGTTCCCGTAAACCCGGCCAGTTTGTGATAATTCTCCCGCATGCCCGTGGCGAACGTATTCCCATCTCTCTCAAAGGCGGCGATAAAGAAAACGGCTCTATCACCATGATCGTTCAGGCGGTGGGGAAGACATCCCGCGAGATCACTTCTATGGAGCCGGGACAGAAGGTTCACAGCATACTCGGACCTCTCGGAACTCCGACGCATATCATCCCGAATTGCGGAACCGCTGTTTGTCTTGGCGGCGGCTACGGATCGGGCGCGATTCTCTCTGTCTGCCAGGCGAATCGCGACGCCGGGAACAAGTCCATAGCGATTATCGGCTCACGCACGAAAGATCTCCTGTTGTGCATTGATGATGCAAGAGAAGTTGCCGACGAAGTAATTATCTGCACGGATGACGGCTCCGAGGGAGTCAAGGGGTTTGTTACCACTGCCCTGCAGCAGCTTATCGATAAGGGCGAACCTGTCGGATGGACTTTCTCGGTCGGACCGATCCCCATGATGCGCGCTGTCGCCAATCTGACCGAACCGCTTGGAATTCCGTCGTATGCGTCCCTGAACGCGATTATGCTCGACGGAACCGGCATGTGCGGCGTGTGCAGAGTGGAAGTCGACGGCGAGATCAAATTCGCATGTTTCCACGGTCCGGATTTCGACGCTCACAAGGTCAACTGGGAAATACTGGTCGAGCGGACGAAGTTCTACCATCCCCAGGAAAAAGAAATCGATGAACTTTACCAGGGTGGGAAACTTCCGGAAGGCGATCTGCCGTGCGCGACTCTGAAAACTCCAACTGTTGAGGAGCTTGATAAAACATACAGGGCGAAGATGCCTGAAGGTCTCACACTTGAGGAGCTAGGCGAGGATCTCAAGGCAGGCTGGCGGATGAAAATCCCGCGTCAGTCAATGCCCGAGCAGGACCCGATGGTGCGGATCGGCAATTTCGATGAGGTCGCGCTGGGTTATTCGACCGAGCAGGCCGTTGTCGAGGCCAATC
>CBDUUJ010000476.1:0-2467 GCA_965370205.1 uncultured bacterium | reverse complement strand
CAATGGTTGTATCCGCGCCGCGACGTTGTGGGGGGTTTTATTCCTTATTTGACCCACCCCCCCCCCCCCCCCGGCCGCGGCTCTGATACAGAAATTGTAATTATATTTTACCTGCCGAATATCAGGCGGACTACATCGTGGTAGGTTACGAACAGAGCGAACATAATCAATAAAAGGAATCCGGCGATGTGGATCAGGTTTTCCACTCTCACATTCACTACCGGGCGGCGGAAGATCGCCTCGAAGAACATGAACAGCATGCGTCCGCCATCGAGTGCCGGGAATGGCAGGAGGTTGAATATCGCGAGGTTGATCGAGAGAAGTACCATGATATTGATCAGGTCGACAAGTCCGCTCGATGCGGCCTCGTAGGTGATCGTGGCGATTCCGACCGGACCCGCGAGGTCGCCGACCGACGCCTGACCGGAGATCAGCATCCCGATCATCATGAAAATGAACCCGCCGACATCATATGATTTTCTCACGCCGGCGATCATGCTGCTGATTGGATCGGCCCGATGGTACCTGATCTTGAAATGAAGGCCCGAGAAGAAGGCGTGCACCTCGTCGGGATCATTTTCAGATGGAATCGGGACGGTAAATACCCGCTCCTCTTCATCTGAAAGGGTGACAATTGTGACATTCTCCCCGTAGTGACGCTGGAACTCCAGGAAAGCGGTTATGCCGTTGGGAGTCGGGACACCCTCGATGGAAGCGATCTCGTCACCCGATCTCAAACCTGCAAGGTAAAGGCGATGATCGTACGGCAGTCCGACCAGAACCGGGTAGGCGGCATCATCCATGTAGACCTGGATACGTGAGAACGGCATGTCTGGAGTCAGTTTTGCGAAACGGACTTTCTCATCTCTTTCGTATTCAATCGTCGTTTCTTTCGGAGCCTGGGCATGTTCACCTGAGATAGTTTCAACCCATGTCGAAAGCTCGCCGCCAAGGATTTTATCCCCCGGCCTCAGACCTGCATCACCGGCAATTCCACCAGCAATTACATCGGTAATGACTCTCTCATCATCATAGAAATACATGAAAGGTGAGTAGTTATCCCGATTAATCTCATCATCGAAAAAATCGATCAGTTTAATAGACCGTTTGTAGCCGCGATAAATCTTGAGACGCAGGACCCCGTTGCCGCTGTCGATTTCGAGACGATGGGAGGGGAATCTCATGCCATCGACCTCGATGATGATGTCCAGAGGGCTTAATCCGGCACGTTCCGCCGGAGAACCGGGAGCAATATACACGATAGTCCCGTCGTTCAGATAGACAAATCCAATCCGGCAGAAATGGCTGTCGACGAGTCGGATCGGCTGGGGAATAATCGTAACGTCGATTTCCTCATTTCCGCGGGTGCCTTCAAGATGAAGCGGCTGGCCATTGGAGAAGATAATCGCCTGGTGAAGGTCGGATGTGGATGCCAGGCGCACGTCATTAAGGTGCGTGATGATATCATTCTTCATAAGACCCGCACCCTCGGCGGGTCCGCCGGGAATCACCCCTCCGAGTTCCGCCGCCGGGAACCCGATAGAGATTCCCATGATGAAGACCACAAGAATCGCGATGAGGATATTAGCAACCGGACCTGCCAGAACAACAAAAAATCGTTTCCAAAGCGGGAAATTCACAAACGCACGGGGATCATCGCGAGGCGCTATTGAGTAATCAGGGGAAACCTTCTCCTGGATTGTAGCCGATGATTTATCGTTATCGGTGGAGTCCACGGATGCCTTCAGCTTTCGCTCATTTTCCTCTTCCTTATCCTCGACATCCATTCCGTAGATTTTATTGTAACCGCCAATAGGGATGAGATTAATTGAATAGACGGTTTCGCCGCGTTTCCAGGAGAAAAGATTCTTCCCGAATCCGATGGCGAACTCATCGATTCGCATCCCGGATGCCTTGGCAACCAGAAAATGACCGTACTCATGACCGATCACGAGGATGCTGAATATCAGCAGGACCTCGATAATCCTGAAAGCTCCAATCAGGATATTCATTATGACAGGAATAAATTCCACTATTGTTCCATCCACCCCGGAAGGGGGAATTTACAGTAGAGATTATACAATACACCAGGCAAACACATTATAGTATCCGCTTTACGGGTTCCATTAAATATTATCAGAAGCTTCCGCCCTGACGTGCTCACGCGCCCATAAATCCGCGGAAAAAATCACCTCTTCGGTCGGCTCGATCACATCATGTGCATCCAGAGCGGATTCAACGAGCCTTGCTATTTCAGGGAACCGAATTTTTTCATCGAGAAAAAGCCTCACGGCTTCCTCATTGGCACCGTTCAGGACCGCCGGAGCGGTTCCGCCGAGGCTCAGCGCGCGACGGGCGAGATCGATAGCCGGGAATCGGTCGACGTCCGGCGGGAAAAATTCAAGTTTCCCAAGCCCGGCAAGATCAAGCGGCTGAACACGTGTCGGATGGCGCTCATCATCGAGAA
>CBDUUJ010000475.1:0-2469 GCA_965370205.1 uncultured bacterium | reverse complement strand
ATTCTCCCGAGGTAGTAAAGATGCCGCAGGGAAAAGCACCGGGTTCTCAAACTCATCTTTGGGGATATTTTGACGTTTTTATCGACATCGAGAACCTTACAGTGGATGTGGTTCCCAATCGGTCGATGCAGTTTACCTGTAATGTCGTGTCCATTTTAAACGGAAATCCTCAAACGCTGGATTTCGATATCGTAGACACGCCGACCGGGGATGACTACATTGATGTCGATATTAATGTCACTCTGATGCACCCGTTTCCCGATATGCACGAGTATGACGGATATGACGTCCGAGGCGTATTCATGCCGGACGGGTCAGGGATGATGGCGTACAATAACGATCTCAGGTATCCGGTGCTGGGAACCGATCAGATTATGCTGCCTGATCCTGTGGGTGGCAACGGCGCACCGGACGGTTATACGCGCTGGTATAACGCCCCGGAATTTCTGGTCAAGGGGCTGTTCGGTTTTACGCAGGGCAAATGGGCAACGCCAGGGTATGGGGGAACGGCAACACTCTGTCCGTATAAATATTTCGCGGACGGTCTGGGAACAAGTGATGACCTCTGGACCTGGCTGGAGGCGAACGATACAAGCCGTGGAATTTTTTCAGCCGGCTCGTCGAACACCCGAAATTACTATATCCGCTTCCCGAATACCAAGGGAGTGAATTACGGTTATGCGGTTCTGGCAAACTGGGAGGCCGAAGACGTACATCCATCGAATTGTATCGAGGCTCCCGCCGTCGATATGGAAATATTTCCCCACGTCTACTATGTTGACTCAATAGACAATGGCGGAAACCTTATCATGGACGTTAGTTTCTGGGGCTGGGCGTATCAACCATCGACAATCATCATCGAATCGACCGTGCTGAGCGTTCCGGAGCCGATTTCCGTCGCCGGGCTGACTCCTGTCGATGGTGGAGACCATTACTCCACATATCACTTCGATATCCCCGCCGATAATGTTCAGAGTCTCGACGACAATGAATTATGGGTTATCGCGGAATACTCGGAATTCGATTACAGCAACGATTACGATTTTCCGAACGAGGCTGAATCCGACCCGTTGGCTGCCTTTTTCCGATATGACCTGGAGGTTTCTCCGGAACCTGTAAACCTCGCCCCATTCTGTGATGTTATGGTCCTGACTCCCATGCCGTATGACGGTCCGGCGGGTAATATCGAATTCGACGCTTCCGGAACCTACGATTATGAGGGTGACCCGATCTCATACGAGTGGGATTTCAATAATGATGGTGTATTCGGCGACCTCTATGAGGCCGGCACAGATGTTAATCCCTCGAAATTTTTTAACTTCGATTACTATGGCGATGTCTGTGTCAGGGTTAGCGATAACAACGGCGGGCAGTCTGAATGCTGCGTATATGTTGACATCACCGTGGATGTCACAAAGAACATTCCGCCCCGTGTGGGCATAGACGCTTATGATATCGCAGTCGACCACTCAAACGGCGATCTGTTGATCCTCTACGCGGACGGGGAGATTTGGAAACATGTGGAAGCCGATGAATATCAGATTGACTCGTTTCTCTTCAGCACAACCGTCGGATGCGACCGCATTGATATCTCTCCCAATAGCAGCATCATAATTGGCGGCAATGCCTCAGGTTCAATCAGTTATTCGGCATCTTATGATTCCACCGGGACTCTCCTTTTCTCTCATTATATACCTCCCGGCGGAGTAAAGGATGTCATCGGAGTAACATCTCCCACCATTTTAAATAACTATCATGCCAGCATCTCAGCATTTACCGGTGGTAATTACACCTGGCTCCAGCGGTTTACACAGCCCGATTATGTATTTAATTTCGGCAACACTACACTAAATGGTCTGGGAGCGGGTAGCCTCCATCTCGATCATATTGTTGGATGTGAATCGGCGTTGACAAACCAGTATGTGTATTTCCTTGAAGACGACCCTGAATTCCGTGTTGAGCGGTGGAGTTTATATCTCATGCCCGGCATCAACTGGGGTGGATCGCAGAATAACGGTATCAGTGGATTCTGGGACCCAAGGGATATTACCCGCGATAATGTCGACAGGTATTTCATTCTCGATTACCTCAGCAATAACACTCCAAGGGTAAAATATTATTCCGCAACCGGTAATCCGGGAGGCCAGTTCGGTGGCAATTCCGAAATCTCAGGATATCCGCAGAGGATTGAAGGCAGCGACTACAACGGCAATATTTTCGTGTTGCATTCCGAAGGTGTCAGTCTATTCACTCCGAGTGAGATGTAGCTGATTTCAAGCCGGACGATATATCGCCTGGAAAATTGATCCTGTAATGTAACCCCTGGTATCCTGCCAGGGGTTTTTCCTGATAATGCTTTTCGTGATATTTTCGAACTGCCAATTACTCGCTGGAATCCTCATCATCACTACTAAAAAACCCTTCAGTTCTCTGTCTGAAGGGTAAACAGTCATACTGGTCGGGGTGGAG
>CBDUUJ010000474.1:0-2479 GCA_965370205.1 uncultured bacterium | reverse complement strand
TGTGATTCCCGGATACGCGTTCGACTCGATAATCGCAAGCGGTGTGCTGGTCATCCATGCCGCCAGACCCGCCGCGCCCGCCGCGAATCCGCCGGTGGTCAGAACCAGCCGGGGTTTGAGCCTCCGGATAATTCCAACAGACTGCGTAATCGATCTCGCAAGGTACCAGAGGGATCGAATATTATAAAAAATATTTCCCGGTGTGAGTTTCCGCCTGATCTCCGTCTGCCGCAGTCCGATAAATTCGATCCCTCTCGCGGGGATGAGTCCGGACTCCATGCGGTGACTGCTTCCGAGCCATGTGAATCCAAGTCCGGGATGCCGCTCCACAATAATTTCCATTACCGCAAGCGCGGGGAAGATATGTCCCCCGGTCCCGCCGGCGGCGATGAGAACGTGTTCCTGATTTTCCTGTGATCGGCTCACAGGCTAAGATTATCACGACAGCTTGCGTGAGTAAAAGTATTTTCTACCTGCAGGACTTGGAGCAGACATTAAATCGTGATAAACTTGGAGATTGCGAAACGAAGTTACTCTATTTTTGTTGAGTTGAACAATGGCTGATGATTCCGGATACATTATGGTTTTTTCAACGGTGCCGTCTCTTGATGTCGCCCGTGAGATTGCGCGCGATCTGGTGGAGAATCTTCTTGCGGCCTGCGTGAATATCATTCCGAGTGTCTCATCAATTTATGAATGGGACGGGAAAGTTGTCGATGAGTACGAGGCTCTGCTGATTATAAAGACCAAGGAGAAAATTCTTCAGAAGCTGATCGAGCGTATTGAGGAGATTCATCCGTACGATACCCCCGAAGTGATCGCATTGCCGATCAGGGCCGGCAACCAGGCCTATCTTGACTGGATCAATTCAGCCATCGATCCCATGTCATCCATGGAGGAGACAGAAAAATGATTCGTATCCCATATTACCTGCTGATTATTTCAGTTTCCCTATCTCTGATGATTCCGCTGGTCTCATGCGGTGACAGTCCGCAGGATTCAGGCAGCGTCGACCGTTACAATCGCGGGGTCGCATACCTTGAGAGCGGCGAGTACAAAAACGCGATCACCGAATTCGACGCCGCACTGCGCGCCGACCCATCCAATTTCGAGGCCCGTAAAAATCTTGCGGGCGCTCATCTCGAGGAGGGAAACTGGGAGCAGGCACGGGATAATTATCTCAAGGCCCGCGATCTGAAACCGACCGATCCAGCCATCTATGCCAATCTCGCGCTCGTCTACCAGCGTCTGGGTGAAATCGGGAAAGCATGGGAAAATATCGAGAGCGCGCTGGAGCAGGATCCGGGTTATCCGCTCGCGCATTATCGCGCGGGAGAACTTTTCATGGCCCAGGGCAGCGATGAGGAAGCACTTGCCGCGTTCGGCGACTGTATCACACTGGAACCGGATTCAAGGCTCGCCATTGAAGCGCAGACTTTGGTGGAGAGAATAACATCCCCGTATGAGCCTGAGGAGATCGGGGATGAGGGAGTCGAGGAGGAGGAGATAGAGGAAGAAGAGGTTGTCGATGAAGAGGAAGAAGTTGAAGAGGATCAGGAGGAAGAGGAAATAGTAGATGAGGAAGAAGAGGAAATAGTGGAAGAACAGGATGAGGAGGAATCGGAAGTCGAGGATGAACTTGAGGATGGGGACGAGGAAGATGAAATAGTAAACGGGGACGAGGAAGTAGTGGATGAAGAAACAACGGATGATGAGAATGGCGCGGAGGAAGATACGGAGGGTGAAGATGAAGAAGAAGAGGAAATCGAGCCTGATCCGGTTCTGCCCGATCTTGAGGGCGATGAGCTTTACCAGGACCGTTTAAGCCGTGGAAGGCAGATGCGGGCGATCGGATCGACCTCGGCTGCGATACGTCTCCTCGAAGAGGCCTTTGATGTTCATCCCGATTACGCGCAGGTCAATTACGAACTTGGCCTGGCTTATCTGCTCGACGGGCAGACCGTTCAGGGCAGGTATTATCTCGAGCGCTATCTCGAACTGGAAACCGATCCTGTGATGATCGCTGAAGTTGAGGCGCGTCTGCGCGCGATCGAGGGGAATTCAGACACAACCTCGGAAGAACCGGATTCATCCACAGAAGATGAAGAAGAAGAGGAATCTGAAGAGGATGAGGCTGAGGAGGAAGAAAATACTGAGGACGAGTCGGAAGAAGAAGAAAATACTGAGGACGATAGCAACGAGAACGGGAGCAGCGAGGATGAGGGTGACGAAGTTGACACCCATAATTTCTTCTAATGAAAAGACATGCACCGTAGACATGCACCGTAAACATGCACCGTAGAACAGCACGGCAGTGCGTCCTTAAAATTATGGAAAAAGACTAATAACGCACTGCCGTGCGGGGCTGTTGAAAAAGTGGAAAAATAACCCGGTACCCCACCCTTTAGGGTGGGCGATACCAGGTTTCATGCGCCTTCCACCCACCCTAAAGGGTGGGGTACCGGAAAAAACTTGTTTT
>CBDUUJ010000473.1:0-2485 GCA_965370205.1 uncultured bacterium | reverse complement strand
CCGAGGTGTTGAGGAGATATTTCGGGAGTGTGGAGGAGTTCCGCTTTGAGGATGTGCTCCAGTATCCGGACGCGGAAGTGCTGGTTGATTTCTTCCGCTCGACTCGCGGACTCTGGAGCGAAAATCTGACCGTGGCTGAATGGGAGAGGATTGTTGACTGGGCGCGGGAGCAGGCGCTGGAGATCATACCTGAGCACGGTTATGCGGAGGACCCGAAAATTTTCTCGCTTTTCCGCTGTACTGCCCCGCTGGGACTGTGATAATCATCTGTAATGAACCTTGTAGCGAATGGAAAGGTCTTCAGCAGTATACCCATGTCAGCGAAGTTAAAATGGTCATATTATCGTTATTTGACGTGAAATTAATAATGGGTATTGGCCTTGACATAGGCGGATCTAAAGTGTATATAAAGGAGTAGATAGGGCTTTCTGCCAAGTTACCCCGGATTCCCCTCTATGCTGTAAGCACCTGTGGTTTTTTCCCGATACCGGATGTTTACGAATACAAATCAATCATAATTAACAGGATGCTTTTTCAAGAGGGGCCACGTAAAGAATATATATATAATCCAATTTCATTACGCTGATATGCAGCATGATTCCTGATTAATATTACAGACACGGAAGTGTCTGGATTGTAGCCGGTCGAGACTAATTTGTTATTCTGTGCTGCATTGATAAAAAGCGAAGATAAAGGGATATTCCCTCTCACTTTAACCAAAACGCATATGGAGTCAGTATCTTGAGTAGCACAAGACCCAGAAGGCATTTTCGCCCACGAACATCGCGACCTGAAATCGATGAAAATTCGAATGGTTCTTCCAGAACCTCAATGAACTCAGGATCGCGTGAAAGAAAAAGAAACACACCCATGAGGAACGACGGAAGACAATCCGGTACGAGAAGAAACGCTCCCAGTGACAGAAGACCGCCCGGGAACGGCGACCGTCCGCATGGTGGAGGAAGAGCAAATATAATGGATATTGCACAACTTGAGGATAAAACCCTCACGGACCTGCGATCTATGGCCAAAGAGTGTGAAGTTTCAAGTATCACCACTCTCAAGAAAAAAGATCTGATCATGGCCATACTTCAGGCGCAGGCAAAAAGCTCCGGGCATGAGTTCGCGACCGGAACTCTGGAGATCCTCCAGGAGGGTTACGGTTTCCTGAGACGGGACAGTTACACACCGTCGCTCGATGACATTTATGTCAGTCTGAGTCAGATCAAACGATTCGGACTCCGGACCGGTGATGTCGTCCAGGGTCAGATCCGGCCTCCAAAGGACAACGAAAAATATTTTGGCCTCCTGAGGATCGAGACTATCAATGGCGGCGACCCGGAATTTACAAAGGAACGCCCCAGGTTCGATAAAATGACCCCGGTCTACCCGGATGACCGTTTAACTCTTGAGACCACATCGAAACTGATTTCGACCCGCCTGATCGACCTTATCTCGCCTATAGGAAAAGGGCAGCGCGGACTTATAGTCAGCCAGCCGAAAGCAGGTAAGACGGTACTTCTCAAGATGATTGCGAACGCGATCAGCGAGAACCACCCCGAGGTCGTCCTGATGGCGCTTCTGATCGATGAGCGGCCCGAGGAAGTCACCGATTTCGAACGGAGCGTGAAAGGCGAGGTTGTATCGAGTACTTTCGATGAGCGCCCGGATCACCATATCCAGGTCGCTGAGATGCTTCTTGAAAAGGCGAAACGGCTGGTTGAGCATGGAAGGGACGTCATAATCCTGCTCGACAGTATCACTCGTCTGGCAAGGGCTTATAACCTCGTGATGCCGTCCAGTGGAAAGACCCTGTCCGGCGGGCTGGACCCGAACTCGCTTTATAAACCCAAGCGGTTCCTTGGCGCAGCGAGGAATATCGAGAATGGCGGTTCGCTGACCATTATTGCTACCGCGCTTGTCGAGACCGGAAGCCGTCTCGATGATGTTATCTTCGAGGAATTCAAGGGCACGGGCAACATGGAGCTTGTCCTGAACCGCGACCTGGCAAACAGGCGCATTTTCCCCGCGATCGACATTCTGAAGAGCGGCACACGTCACGAGGAACTTCTGTATAACGAGGCTGAAGTTGAGGCGATCCGGAACCTTCGCGCGATTATCGACAGTCTCGGCGACGATCACGGCACCGAGTTCGTGATCGACCGGATCGGCAACAAGGCTTTCCCGACAAATGCACAGTTTATTCAGGCAATTCCGGGTTGGTACAACATTTTCCTGAAGGGAGACCTCAGGCGTAACGGTGTCCAGAAATTGAACGGCATCCGTTAGTTTACATTTTTGAATTCTGGAGCGGATAAATAAATTTGAAACAGAAGAATTGAACCTATCCTTTTGATTATTCCCGGTCCATATCTCTTGCTACCGAAGTAGATCGGGAAATATACAGCCGGCGTCTTTATTGGCGCCGGTTTTTTTAGTGTGCCGGGCATGTTTGGCAGCTTGGAGGTGAAAGTCTTCTACACAG
>CBDUUJ010000472.1:0-2490 GCA_965370205.1 uncultured bacterium | reverse complement strand
ATAATGATAAGTCCGGATTGAAAACCAAAACAAATCTTTTACATCCTTATTATTAGTTATTGACAGTAATGATAAAATGTGGTATAAGTTTTTTGCGGTTGAGAGGGCTGCGGTATCGCGGTCCGTTGGGTAATACCCACTCGGCTGCATCTCTTTTTTTAGGAGGTCTTTGGTGTATCTGCTCTATCTTGATGACTCCGGTTCAACAGGAAACCCGTATGAAGAATACCTGGTGCTTGCAGGAGTATCAATATTTGAGCGCCAGATTCATTATGTATCCAGCCAGCTTGACGCAATCGCCGAGAAACTGCATCCTGATGATCCAGGAGTAGTCGAATTTCATGCATCTGCGATCTTCTCCGGAAAAGTGCCGCCATGGAAAGGCATGACTAAAAGCAAACGCCGTGAAATAATAAAAGAGATTCTTGGTGTATTGGCAAAAACACATGAAAGCACTCATGCGTTTGCCTGTGCTGTTCATACGGCTTCATTCCCAAGCGAAGATCCCATGGAGCTTGCCTTTGAAGATTTATGTAGTCGATTTGATTTACAACTTGCCCGTCTATATCACTCGGGGAAACAGAATAATGGATTAATTATTCTCGATGAGAGTTCCTATGAAACCAGCTTGCAAAATTTAGCGCTGCAATTTAATAAAGAGGGGACAATGTGGCGACAACTGAAAAATATTACTGAAGTACCATTATTCACTGATTCCAGGGCATCCAGACTTGTACAGCTTGCCGATCACATTGCATATGCCGTCTTCCGGTTTTACGAACGCGATGATAATTCATATCTCAAAATTATATTACCAAGATTCGATTCCCAGGAAGGAAAAATGCATGGTATGGTGCACAAGCAAACCCATCTTTCAAAATGCATGTGCCCGGCATGCATGAGCAGAAGGTAACACTCATACAATCCAGTCAATCCGGGTATCCGCTATGAAATCTAACCAAACCCATATCCTCAACAACATCGGAACCCTTCACACTTTCGCAGGGGGTCCGAGACGAGGCGACGCGCTCATGGACACCGCGCCGATATCAAACGCCGCGATCGCGTGGGACAGTAGCGGAAAAATCATCGCCTTAGGATCGCCCGACGAAATCCGGGCAAAATACCTTGGAAAAAATGCGGTCTGGCATAACGCGGGCGGAAAAATGGTGACCCCCGGACTGATCGACAGCCACACGCATTCGGTCAACGCGGGAAGTCGCGCGGGTGAATTCGTCATGCGGTGCCGTGGAAAGGAGTACATGGATATCCTCAGAGCGGGTGGGGGAATTCTGAATTCAGCGGACCGGACCCGCGCGGAATCGCAGGGACGGCTTGTTCTCGTGGGTCGGGACGCGCTTGATTTGTCGCTTTCGTTCGGCGTTACGACCCTGGAAGCGAAATCGGGTTACGGTCTCGAAACCGAAGCGGAACTGAAAATGCTTCGCGCGATCCGTACGCTCTCGAAAACACAATCCATTCGTTTGAAAGCCACTTTTCTGGGCGCGCACGCGATTCCGAGAGAGTTCAGGGACAAGCCGGACGACTATGTCGATCTGGTCGTCAACGAGATGATCCCACGGGTCGCGGATGAAAAGCTCGCGGATTTCTGCGACGTGTTCATCGAGGACGGCGTTTTTTCAGTGGAGCAGGGTCGAAAAATTCTCGAGGCCGGACTGAAGCACGGGATGAAACCGAAGGTGCACTGCGATGAGATCGTTCCGCTTGGCGGCACAGAGATGAGTATCGAGCTTGGCGCGCTGTCGGTCGACCACCTGATCGCGATCACCGGCGACGGTATCAAAGCGCTTGCGGGATCGGACACGGTCGGGTGCCTGCTTCCCGGAACGAGTTATTTCCTCAACAAACCGTTCGCGCCGTGCAGGAAAATGATCGATTCCGGATGCCTGCTCGCGCTCGCGACCGACAACAATCCCGGATCGTCACGCACCGAAAACATCCAGTGGGTTCTCAACGTCGCGTGCCTATATTACGGGCTGAATCCGGAGGAGGCGTTCAGCATGGTGACAATCAACGCCGCGACCGCGCTCGGAATGCAGAATGAGATCGGATCACTCGAACCCGGCAAATCGGCAGACCTCGTAATCTGGAACACCGACAACCTCGCGGAGATTCCGTATCATCATGCGGTGAACCATGTCGGGGAGGTTGTGATAGGTGGGAAGTGGGTTGATTGAAATTTTGCAGCCCGGCATTTCCCTTGCCGGGATTGGTTAATATATCTATTGTAAACCCAGCTACGTTGTTGTATTTACTGAGCCATCTTAAGTATTTTCTTCTGTATCTGAAGAATCGGGTATATTTAGTTTAATTCCAAGCGCCTTTGCAATTCTCTCCAGACCTGCTCCTACTTCGTCACTGATATTTTCCTGTTTGTAGGCAGCTTGTACACGATCCTTGAAGGTTTTTTGGTTTGCAGGATTAATTTTCTTAAAACACAAAGGATATTTCTCTACAACTCGCATCAAC
>CBDUUJ010000471.1:0-2490 GCA_965370205.1 uncultured bacterium | reverse complement strand
CCCAGCAGTCGCCTTCCCAGCAGTCGCCTTCCCAGCAGTCGCCTTCCCAGCAGTCCCCTTCCCAGTAGTCGCCAAATGATCCGAATCCTGTCCGATTAGTAAATGGACAATCAGCATACAGGCAAAGGGAGCAGAAAGATGTATCGAGTTAAATTCTACAAGGGAAATTATCGGGAGCGGCAGTACGCGGCGAATCGCGACGGGGCGATCTGCTATGTCGAGCAGCATTTCAATTCATGGTTTGATGAGAGGACCGATTTTACCGTGGTGATAACCGGATCGAACGCGTCGAGAACGAGCAAAAATTGGGGACGATGGTATGCGAAGGCGATATGCAGGGAGTTCGGCACACCGCTCGGCGGCGATGACGGAATCAAGGTCGGCGGGTATGGCGGACGGGGCAACGGGAATATTTATTACACACGCATGCCCGCGATTCTTCTGGAGCCGCTGTTCGCGTCCAATCCGAAACATGCCGATATAATTCGCAGCGAGGACGGTCAGGATCGTCTTGCGCGGGTTCTTGTCGAGAGCATACGGGAATTTTTTCCGGGTGGCGGACTTGTGGCGTTTTCAGTCGGGCATAAATATAAACGGAGCCGTCCGAAAGATCGAGGTGCGGCATTGTATGGCGGGGGAACCGAGGCGGATTATGCTGAGATTGTTCTGTTGAAAGCGAAGGAGATGCTTGAGTTGACTTGACGGTATGACCTGCGCCGGGTGCCCGTGACAAGCGGAGTCCCCGGAGCTTGTCGCGGTCGGGATGCGTGCAATCGGGGACAAGCTACGAAGACTCCGCTTGTCCCCGGCACCCGGATATCATCTTTTATTTATGATTTTCATACAGTTATGCGATGCGTTCTAATGCAATGAGTATTTAATGAACATCAAAAAAAAATCTTACTCCTCGCCTTTACTTCTAACCTTTATTTCTAACCTTTATTTCTAACCTTTATTTCTGACCTTTACTCCTCGCCTTTCATTTTTACCTGATCCAGCTCGTTGTCGAGTTCCCTGCATAGATCCTTGTATACGTCATCTCCGATTGTGCCCGCGTGCATCAGGCTCAGAAGGTCGCTCTTCGCGGCTCTGAGGATATCCCGTCGTGCGCTTTTCATTTGTTCCTCTACCAGCGGACCGTGAATACTCTGAAGCCTTTCAACCTCATTCTCACATTCATCGATCTGCTCCTTCAGTTCGATTCGAAGCCTGATTTCGACCTCCGGAAGGATCGCGCGATCCTGGTGGAGCCTGGCGAGTTCTTCCAGAGCGCCGTACAGCATCGTGAGCCGTCCGGTGGCGAACTCGACCTCCTTCTGCGCGGGATCATGTGTGATCAACCCCAGTTTCCTGACAAGACCTTCGACGGTAAGTCCCTGCACGAGGAGGGAAAAAATCGCGACCCCGAATGTCATCGCGAGAATTTCCTGTCTCAGAGTAAAATCGATGTTCGGCGAAAGCGACAGCGCGAGCGCCATCGACAGTGCTCCCTTGAGTCCGCCCCAGATGAGAATATGCTGGTATTTTACGGAGATTTTTTTATGGAACCATCCGATGATCGGAGTAAGCCCGTACACCATCACCGATCTGCTGATGAGTACCACAACAATCGCGATAACGACGGCGAGCCAGTAATTCGCGAGGACGGAAAACTTAACCTGAATCCCGACAAGAAGGAATACGAGCGAGTTAATGAGGAACGCCGAGTATTCCCAGAAAGACCGCATCGACAGCCGCGTTGTCGGACTCATCCCGACCTCGAACCCGAAGTTCCCGATGGTGATTCCCGCCGCGACAACCGCGATTACCCCTGAAACGTGCATGAATTCAGCGAGCAGGAAAGTCCCGAACGCGACAATGGTCGAGAGAGTGATCTCTATGAGATGGTCGTTGATTTTCAGGGTGATAAGGCTTGCAGCGTAGCCGATTCCGAATCCAAGCGCGCCGCCGACCGCGACCATTTTCACGAAAGTCCAGATATTCATCAGCCAGTCGCCGCCGGTTTCACCGGTCGCGATCGAGTGAATGATCGTAAAGAACACGACAGCGGTGCCGTCATTGAAAAGGCTCTCGCCTTCAAGAAGTACCGACAGGCGTTTCGGCGCGCCGGTTCGTTTGACTATAGACAGCACGCTGACCGGGTCGGTGGCTGAAATCAGCGACGCGAACAGCAGGCAGAGAATCATGGAGAGATTCAGTTTCGCCCACGGACTCGCGAGCGCGACGAGTCCGCCTGTGATCATGATCGAAAGCGCGACACCGATCGTGGCGTAGATGATGATAGGGACAACATTTTTCTTCAGATGCGAGAAGCGCATATTGATCGCGCCCTCGAAAAGAAGCGGCGGCAGGAAGAGGAAAAATACAAGGTCATGACTTAGGCTTGTGCCCTTGAGAATCGGAAGCGCTCCGGCGATCAGTCCCGCGAGCACGAGAACGATGGTGTAGGGGAGTTTCAGCCGTTCAGCGACAATCGCCATTATGAAAATG
>CBDUUJ010000470.1:0-2491 GCA_965370205.1 uncultured bacterium | reverse complement strand
ACCTAAAAATATTGCCGCCGAACTGCCCACCCATATGGAGTGGCAGTGAAGCGTGCAAAGAAAGGTGTTTCGATGAAATATGACCTGGCCAGGATTCGGAACATTGGCATTGCGGCGCATGTAGATGCTGGAAAGACCACGGTCACCGAGAGGGTCCTGTTCTATACGCACAGGATTCACAAGGTGGGGGAGGTCCATGAAGGCACAACGACGACCGACTGGATGGTCCAGGAGCGCGAACGCGGGATCACGATCACGTCGGCGGCAACCCACTGCGAATGGAACGGGTACCGTATCAATATTATAGATACACCCGGCCATGTGGATTTCACCATGGAAGTCGAGCGCTCGCTACGGGTTCTCGACAGTATGGTCGCGGTATTTTGTGCGGTCGGTGGAGTTCAAAGCCAGTCTGAGACGGTCTGGCGACAGGCGAACAGGTATTCGGTCCCACGGATCTGTTTCATTAATAAGATGGACCGTGTGGGCGCGAATTTTTTCGGAGTGGTCGATGCAATTGAGAAGCGGCTTCATGGAAAGCCGATAGTGATTCAGATTCCAATCGGAAGCGAGTCCACGCATAAGGGCGTAATTGATCTCGTTACCATGGAAGCGGTTTGCTGGGTCGATGAGGAGGGCACCGAGATAGAGCGCGGGGATATCCCGTCCGATCTTCAGGATGTCGCGGATGAATACCGTGAGAAACTGATCGACCGTGCGAGCGAATTCTCCGAGGACCTGATGGAAGAGTTCTTCGTCGGAGACGTGAAGCCTGAGACTCTCAAAGCAGCTATCCGAAAGGGAACGGTTGAGGGCATATTTACTCCGATTCTGTGCGGCAGCGCGTTCAAGAATAAGGGCATACAATGCCTGATGGATGCGGTAGTCGATTACTGCCCCAGTCCGCTGGATATTCCACCGGTCGAGGGAACTCATCCCAAAACCGAGGAGACGGAATTTCGCGAGGCTGATCCGGATATACCGCTGGCGGCTCTGGCGTTCAAGGTAGCGACCGATCCGCATGTTGGCAGGATCGTTTATGCGCGGGTGTACTCCGGGACTCTCAAGAAGGGTCAGGTTGCAATGAACCCGCGAATCGGGAAACGTGAACGCGTGAACGGGATTCTGATCATGCACGCCAATAAGCGCGAGCCTGTGGATCAGTTGCGGGCCGGCGAGATGGGCGTGCTGGTTGGATTAAAGCTAACCACGACCGGCGACACGCTCTGCGACCAGAAGATGCCGATCTCGCTTGAGAATATTTATCAGCCGGAACCGGTGATAACCATCGCGATCGAGCCGAAAACCCAGACTGAGAGCGACAAGCTGAACAAATCGCTGAGACGTCTCGCGGATGAGGACCCGACTTTCAGGACATCCAGGATCGAAGAAACCGGTCAGACTGTAATCAGCGGACTGGGCGAGCTTCATCTTGAGATTATCGTCGATCGACTTCTCAGGGAGTTCGGGGTCGAGGCGAATGTCGGGACCCCGCAGGTTGCCTACAAGGAAACCATCACCGGCAGCAGGTCAATCCGTGAAAAATATGTACGTCAGACCGGCGGACGCGGGATGTTCGCGGATGTTACTCTCGAAGTGAAACCGCGAAAAAGCGGCGAAGGCAACGCGTTTGAGAGTGAGATCAGCGGCGGTTCAATCCCCAGGGAATTTCTCCCAGCGGTTGAGAAGGGCGTAATGGGTAAGCTCAGGAGCGGAATTCTGGCGGGTTACCCGATGATCGATGTCATGGTCAGGCTGCTGGATGGAAGTTTTCATGCAGTTGATTCAAGCGCGCTCGCGTTTGAGATTGCCGGATCCATCGCGGTGGAGAAAGCGATTAAAAAAGCGAAACCGGTTCTTCTTGAGCCGGTGATGAAGGTCGATATCGAGACACCGGAGATGTACCTTGGTCCGATCAACGGAGATTTAAGCGGTCGGCAGGGGATAATCGAGAGGGTCGAGACCCGTGGCGATGGAATGGTGAATATAGTGGCGATGGTGCCGCTGAGGCAGCTTTTCGGGTATGCAACACACCTGAGATCGAACTCCCAGGGTCGTGCAAGCTCGGTAGCTGAGTTCGCGGAGTACCGTCCGGTGCCGGATAACATCGCGAAGGAAATAATACCGTTTTTCGAAGAGGTTATGGCGGAGATGAAGAAGTTGGGGAAGACATAAGGCCGGCAGGGATGCCGGCGGTACAGCCGGCTGGAAGCCAGCGGTACGTTTGGGAATCCTGTTGAGTGAGAATGCGTCGCAGAAAGAATTGCCGATAAACGAATAATAAACGAGAAAAAACAGCAGTTGTTTTGATAACGACTTTGACAATTAAAAAAGGATTTATTCAGGATTTAGATTTAACACATTATCAAAATACCGGAACGCTTTAAAAGCGTCCGCATCTTGAGCCCCGAAAGGGGGCTGGGAGCGCTGGAAGATAATGGCAAAAGAGAAATTTCAAAGGACGAAGCCGCATTTAAACATCGGGACGATC
>CBDUUJ010000469.1:0-2509 GCA_965370205.1 uncultured bacterium | reverse complement strand
CGCGCATGGAAATGGAAAGATGAGAAAGGCGGACGGATTCTTGAGCAGATTCGCGAACTCGGCTGCTCCTGCGACTGGGACCGCCTGAAATTCACACTCGATCCGGGCCCGACACGCGGCGTGCTGACCGCGTTCAGACAGCTCTATGAGAATGGCTATATTTATCGGGACACCCGCATGGTGAACTGGTCGCCTGCTCTTCAGAGCGCGATCAGCGACCTTGAGGTGATCTATCAGGAAGAGGAAGGCGCGCTTTACTACGTCAATTACCCGATGAAGGACGGCGACGGTTACATCCAGGTGGCGACAACCCGTCCCGAGACAATGCTTGCGGATACAGCGGTCGCGGTGCATCCGAACGACACACGGTTTAAAAACATGGTGGGTAAAACCGTCATTCAGCCGCTTTCAAAAGTGGAGATGCCTGTCATCGCGGATGATTACGTAATGCAGGAATTCGGCACCGGCGCTCTGAAAATCACTCCGGCGCACGATCCGAACGACTACGAGGTCGGACGGCGTCACAACCTTGAAATGCCGAGCATGCTCGGCCTCGACGGCAGACTGAACGATCTCTATCCGCCATATGAGGGTCTGACAGTGAATGAGGCTCGCGAACGTGCCATTGAGGAGCTGACCGAAAATGGATTCCTCGTGAAAACCGAGCCGATGAAACATCAGGTGGGACATTGCCAGCGGTCGGGATGCATGGTCGAGCCGATGATCAGCGAACAGTGGTTCTGCCGCATGACCGAGCTGGTGAATCCCGCAAACGATGCTGTCGGCGGTCCGGAAACCAAACCGGGCGAATTCGACTGCACTTTTTTCGCTGCGCGATGGGGGAAAGTCTATCATGACTGGCTGAACCCCGAGACGATCCAGCCGTGGTGCATATCGCGCCAGTTGTGGTGGGGTCACAGGATTCCGGCGTATTACTGCGATGAATGCGGCCATATCACTGTGTCGGTCGATCCGCGAGAGAAATGCGAAAAATGCGATTCGGATAAAATCCATCAGGACCCGGACGTGCTCGACACATGGTTCTCGTCATGGCTCTGGCCGCTTACCACACTCGGCTGGCCGGAGGAAACCGACGATCTGAAAAAATTCTACCCGACCGATTTTCTTCTCACCGCCTATGACATAATTTTCTTCTGGGTGGCGAGGATGGTGATCGCCGGGTATGAATTCCGCAACGCGACACCGTTCCATGAGGTCGTGTATACAGGTCTTATCAGGGATGAACAGGGGAAGAAGATGTCGAAATCGGCGGGTAACGCGATCGATCCGATCATTCTGATCGATGAATTCGGTCGCGACGCGATACGGTTCACGCTGAGCCATCTCTCGTTCTCGGGAAGCCAGGACATCAACCTCGCCCCGACCCGTCTCCAGAGTTCACGGTATTTCATGAACAAGATCTGGAACGTGTCGAAATTCGTGATCGGGCAGATCGGCGACGATTTCACCCCTGCCCCGCTGGATGAGCTGATCGATTACCCGACCCTCACGATGTCGGATAAATGGATCATCAGCAGGCTGGTCAACTGCGTGCAGGATATTGAGAGTTACATGTCCATCTATGATTTCGGACAGTACGCGAGCACCCTCTACAGCTTCGTGTGGGATGATTTCTGCGACTGGTACGTGGAAATTTCAAAGTTCCATCTGACCGATAACGTGGCCGGTGAGCGGAAACAGCTTGTGAGAAGCATTCTCTATCACACGCTCGAAACCATTCTCAGGCTGCTTCACCCGATCTCGCCCTATATCTCGGAGGAGCTTCACGCCGCTCTTCACGGGCAGGATGAATCGGATAGTAAGAAGTGCGGAGCGAACGCCGAATATGTGCCACTGATTGTGGAAACCTGGCCGGGCGTTTATTTCGCCGACTTCAAACGCACGACCGACCTTGAGGACGATTTCGGGAAGCTGATGGAATTCGTCCGGGCGGCAAGAAACCTGAGGAAATCGGTGGGATTGCCGGATTCGAGGGAAATTCCTGAAATCCTGATCCGGACGAAGGATGACAATCTCGCGGAGATCATCGCGACAAATGAACGGGACCTTGCCGGACTTATCAAATCCGCAAAAATTACCCGTCATACCGGGGATACGACTCCGGAGAACTCGATAAGCGCCGGAATTCTCAACGGAGCGCTGCTTGTGCTTCTGCCGATTGATGAATCCATTGACGTGGATAAGGAAATCGAAAAACTCGAAAAAGACGTTAACAAGAAGCGCAAGTACGCAGTGAGCCTGTCGAAGAAGCTCAACAATCCGAACTTCACCGATCAGGCTCCGTCGGGAGTAATAAAGAAGGAACAGGAAAAACTGACCGAGACCGAGGGTTTGATTGTCGAACTCGAGGAAAGGCTGAAGATGTTCCGGGATATTTGATTGAAACTGTTATCGTCTCAGAGCCGCGACCGCGAGGGAGCGGTTTTTTTTTTTTAAAATTAAAAAAAAACATTACGGCGGTGGCGGCGCTGTAAAAAATAATATTTTT
>CBDUUJ010000468.1:0-2527 GCA_965370205.1 uncultured bacterium | reverse complement strand
GCCACCCACCCTAAAGGGTGGGGTACCGGAAAAACCTTCGTTTTTCAACAGTTCCAGGCTGTCTGCGTTACGAGAACAAATACTTATTAAGTGGAATTAGTCTTACTTCAATCCGGCACCGACCGATGACGCTGATCCGTAGACTTTTTTGGCCATGCGGCCTGCGAGATATCCGAGACGTCCGGCCTGGACTCCGAGTTTAAATCCCTCGGCCATTTGTACAGGATTGTCTGGTATTGCAATAGCCGTGTTAACCAGTACAGCATCTGCACCCAATTCCATTGCCTGAGTAGCATCGCTTGGCACTCCCAGACCTGCATCGACAACCACAGGCACGCTGCACCGCTCGATTATCATCTTGATTCCCGTAAAATCAAGGAATCCATGTCCCGATCCAATATAGCTCGCAAGCGGCATGACCGTAGCGCAACCGAGATCCTCCAGCTTTTTTGCGACAATCGGATCGTCATTCGTGTACGGAAGCACGACAAATCCCTCGTCGAGCAGGATTTTCGCTGCTTCAAGCGTTCCGACGGTATCCGGGAGAAGTGTCTCAGGATCGCCGAGCACTTCAAGTTTGATCCAGTCGGTACCTGTCGCCTCCCGCGCAAGATGGGCGATCCGCAGAGCATCCTCGACCGAGTACGCGCCCGCCGTGTTCGGGAGAAGCGTATAGCGTTTGAAATCGATGTGCTTGAAAAAGTCGTTCGGGTCATCGAAATTCACCCGTCCGAGCGCGACAGTGACAATTTCTGCGCCGGACGCGGCATGCGCATCCTGCATGATCCCGTTGTCGGCGTATTTTCCGGTGCCGATGATGAGTCTCGATGAGAACTCCTTTCCGGCGATAATCAGTGGGTCGTTAACTGGCATTTTATTTCCTCCGTGATGTTTTTTGTGATGATGATGACGGGGACGTCATCACGCCCGACGGCGGGACGTCCTCGCTCCTTTTATCTTTATCGATCCATCGAAGCATCGATGTCATTGTGATTATGTAGTCCAGGATATATAGAACGATCCCGGACAGTAGAAACCAGATAATTCCGTATTTCGGCGCCACCCAGATCAATACACCCAGCATGACAATGTGATCGAGTATCATCCTGGGTATGAAAAGCCACGACCAGAAATAACCCACCGAAATTTTCGGGCAGATTTCCAGACCGAGTTTCGATCTTGCCGCGAAATACGAGATCGCCTTGACGTGAAAGATGAACGCATAGATCAACCCGACGAACGCGAACATGATCGCGGTTCCCCAGCCCGACTGCCGTCCGATGATCGCGCCAATGATGAAATAGATCACCGTTATGCCGCCGAGCCGCTGGACGAAGGGGTAGTACCGTCCGAAATGCTCTTTCAGGACAGCCTGGTCGGCTGCGAGTTTTGAACTTTTCGCGCCCATATGTCCGTGCGGTCGATACTTGTCGGTTGCCATGTCAGCCGCCGCCTATGATCTGGACAATCTCCAGCATGTCGCCATCCGAAAGGGTTATTCCATCATATTTCCCTTTCGGAAGGACGGATTTATTATGCTCGACCACGACCGCCCCGGGTTTCACGTTTTTCATTTCCAGAAACCCGAGAAGTGTCGTTCCACATGGAAGGACTATATCCTTCCCGTTAATTCGGCAGGTTATTTCGTCTGCTCCGGTCATGCAAATAAAAAACTCCCGTGAAAATTCGGGAGGGGAAAGTCAAACGGAATTTTGAGAAACCGAGTCCCTACGCTGGCATTACCCAGATCAGGTTCCCAGGGTTGGCTTAAAGCCTCTCAGTCCCCCGCATAAACGGGAAACACCCCTCCGGCTGGTTATTTATTTTATCGAAATCAGTCTATCACCCGACATGTCGAGTGTCAATGATAACGGAACTGTGGAATAAAATTCGATTGATAATAACCCGTAGAACAGCACGGCAGTGCGTCATAGGGTTTTTGTTAATAGCTGAAAAGACGCACTGCCGTGCTGTTCTACGGATTATTTTATTACTTTTTTAACAATCCTAAATAAAATGATGTTGACGTTATTTATCTTCCAACTTCTCCCATTCCCCGACCAATTCTCCCGCTGCGGTGACCGGATCGTCCGCGTCCTGGATCGCGCCGATTATCGCGACCATGCTCGCGCCCGCGTTATGTACTTCCGGCAGGTTATCCTTAGTAATTCCGCCGATCGCGCAGACCGGTATATGGTCGAACCTTCCCCACCCAATTCGGGGAAGAGATTCCTTCTCGATATGCTCAAGGATTTCCCTCAGCCCGTCGATTCCGATCACCGGAATTCCGGATTTGGTCGGGGACTTAAAAATGCTGCCGGCGGCGATATAGCTCGCTCCCTGCCCTGTCGCCAGAAGAGCCTCGGCATGATTGCGGCTCGTGGCTCCGATAATCGCTTTCTGTCCCAGTATCGCACGGGCATGGAAGACAGGGTAATCATCGAGACCGAGATGCACGCCGTCCGCTCCGGTGATTTTCACAAGCTCAACATAATCGTTCAGGATAACCGTCAGGCCGCTTCCCTTC
>CBDUUJ010000467.1:0-2531 GCA_965370205.1 uncultured bacterium | reverse complement strand
ACTCCGGCAATTGGCGCCAGTCCAAAGAGCCAGCTTATATACAAGTACGGGACCCAGAACCATGGGAAACGCTCAACAATCGGGAAAAACCAGGCCAGCTAGAACGGTTACACAAGGTAATAGAACACGGTCTGAGGAAGTCCCCAGCTCGCCCATGTTGACACGTCATCCGCAAACGCCGGTTCGGGACCACCGAGAAGTCCGCGCAGAAACGGAAACATCGGATTACCGGTCAGGATAAGATTGCGCCCGTACCAGGGAAGCATGGGGATAATCAGAAATATCATGAAGCCGAGAAATACAACCCAGGTTCTCTTCCGTCCTGCACGGTCTGCGATAAGAAGCCACAACAGATGCGCTCCGACAAGTCCGGCCACAGGTAACGCTGAATATTTCGAAGCGCATGAAGTTCCAAGAAATAACCCGACCAGTATCAATTGAGTAAATCCCGCCTGCCGCCATCTCCAGAATATCGCCAGCCATTTTTTCTTTGGTGGCGGGGTCTCCTCAATTGTTTTACCGCGACGGTCGAGCCATTCCAGGTAACTCAATACTCCGGCAAGTGAAAATAGAGCGACACCCCCGTCAACATCGCCTGAATACGCGATTACAGGCCAGTAGAAAAGTCCGCATACCGAGGTTACCAGAAGATATCCGACTCGCACATGTCCGCGCTTCGCGCAGAAATCCAGCAGCCAACCCATCAGCAATATCTGCATGAACCAGAAACAAAGGTTGCCCGCTTCCGGACCCATCTCTCCCGCACGGTTGAATGCAGCCGCAACCGACATTTCAAGCGCGAGTGGATAGTAGCTGTAGCCGTTATCGGGTATGATTGTTATCCGTCCGCACTCAAGCCATTCCCGAACGAGAAGGTAGTGATAGGTCTCGCAATCCAGGTTAATAAATGGCGCCAGCGCATTAACAAGCATTACCAGCTGAAAAATAACCAGCAGCCAGAAGAGGATTCTTGTCGGCAGGTCCGGCGGACGCCATAATGACCAGTCCATTTTCGGACGCTGGCGTCCGTTCCAGCGCATTCTATAGTTAATGTACCAGGCTCCGATTATCAGAAATATCCCGATGGTGAACCCGAAGCTGAATTTCAAACCGCCAGCCATCCCGACGATCGACATGTAGAGTGAGTAGAGAGCGATCGCGAGTGTCGCGCCGAGAATCACATGCGTGGGTTTGGGTCGGACTCTCACAAGCGGCTGCGCCATGGTCGACCCAAGCCATGCAATTATGAAAAATGCAAGAAAGAAAGCAAGTAATGGTATGTGGACTGGCGCCATCGGTTTAATTCCAACAATGCAAGTATTATTTCACAGGGACACCTGCATTTCGAGGACGAAATGAGGTGTCCCTTTTCTATTTTGTTCTCTAAGTTTTTCAATTGCTTTGATCTTGCATCATTCCTTAATACATCATTCCCTGTAAAACATTCCCCGGGGACACCTGCATTTCGTCCTTCCCCGGGGACACCTCATTTCGTCCTCGAAATGCAGGTGTCCCCTGTTTATAAAATATTAAAGCGGCATATTCCCAATCTTCTTCGGCGGAAGTGTCTGACGTTTCGACTGCAATGCGGTCAGCGCCCCGATCAAATTTTCCCTTGTTTGATTTGGCTCGATAACAGATTCAATCAATCCGGCTTCCGCCGCCTGATATGGATTATTGAACTGGACCTCGTATTCCGCCGCTATCTCATCTCGACGTTTTTCCGAATCCTTAGCCTTTTCCAATTCTTTACGATAGAGAATGTTCACCGCGCCCTTCGCGCCCATGACAGCGATCTCCGCGCTCGGCCACGCGACATTGAAATCCGACCCAAGCTCCTTGCTCGACATCACGCAGTACGCGCCGCCATACGCTTTCCGTGTGATAACTGTCAGCAGCGGGACGGTCGCCTCGGAATATGCCCAGAGAAGTTTCGCGCCGTGACGGATTATCCCGCTATGCTCCTGTCCTTTACCGGGAAGGAATCCGGGGACATCCACAAATGTAACGAGGGGAATATTGAACGCGTTGCAGAACCTGACAAATCGTGCGGCTTTGTCGGATGAATTGATGTCGAGGCATCCTGCGAGCACTTTCGGCTGGTTCGCGACAATTCCCACCGAATATCCGGCCAGCGACGCGAACCCGACGACCATGTTCATCGCGAAATGCGGAGCGATCTCAAGGAACTCCCCGTTATCGACCACGGCAGTGATGACATCCTTCATATCGTATGATTTTGCAGGCTCGTTGGGGATGATCGAATCCAGAAGCGGATCGCGCCGGAACGGGTCGTCATCGGTTGGAAGAGTAGGCGGGTCTTCGAGATTGTTCTGCGGGAGGAAATTCAGAAGGGTCCTGATCATCATCAGGCACTCGTCCTCATTTTCGGCACTGAAATGCGCGACACCAGATATGGAATTGTGAACATTCGCACCGCCGAGTTCCTCGAATGTGACATCTTCATTCAGGACTTCCTTTATCACATTCGGACCGGTCAGGAACATGTGCGCCGTGTCCTGAACCATGAA
>CBDUUJ010000466.1:0-2532 GCA_965370205.1 uncultured bacterium | reverse complement strand
CAATTGTATGGGAATTGCCTTTTTTCACCCCCACCCAAAAACACACCCAACAAAAATAAAATCCCTAACAAGCGCGCCGGCATCCGCCTGAGTTCCTGCAAGAATCGCGACAAGACCGGTATCCAGTCCGCAACCGCAGTCGATATCCATCCCTCTCGCCATCGCGCTTAAAATAACGAAGATGAAAAGGACATTCATCGCGAGGATTATCAGCGCGGACGGTCGCACCCATCGGTTGATTATCAGAAACAGCCCGGCAACTAATTCCAGAGTGGGCATAACGATCACAAGCGGACTGATGAAGTAACCCAACGGTCCAATCATCAGCTCATAGACCTGGACAGCCCTGCCGAAATCCCACGGACGCTCAATTTTCTCCAGGCTGGCGATAACGAAAATCAGTCCGAGGAGAATTCTGCACATGTGGTAAACAACGGACGGGACCACGGGTGTTTCCCGGCGGGTATCATCCGAATTTTTCACTCCGCCGTTCTCACTCATGGTTCGGACCCCGTGTTCATGGGGTATCCCCAGATCAACCATTCATCCAGTCCCAGCTTGAAACGATAGACCTCGGCGAAGTTCTCATAAATCAGCCCGGTAGCCACCTCGCCCGACTCATCGCATGTCTCCTCGCTGCAATAAATAACATAGCAGCCTTCCGGATCCAGCTCGTCCCTGAAAATTTCGTGATACTTATCGAACTCATTGTACGGCCAGTTAATCGCACCGGGGATGTGGCCTTCCTCGTAATACTGCACTTCCCTCGCATCGATAAAAATGCACTCGCCCTCATCGTAGAGCCGCTTCGTCGTTTCCAGGTCTAACGTGAAGTACTCACGTATCACGCTCGGGTAGCCATTCTCGAAACCATCACCATTGAGTTCCCTTTCCTTATGCCAGCCGCCGTGCTCCCATGAATCGATAAGCGAAACGCCTTTCAACTGATTCGCGCGGGCATGGCTGATCAATCCCCTGTCGGCGGCAGCAAAAAGTATCGGGGTTCGCACCCAGTTGATCAGAACCGCGCATATCGCAACTATGAGGGTAATCTTGATCGCGGTAATTATCTCAGGTTTCCAGGTTTTCCACATAGTAAATCCGGTTTGGTAGTATAGCACTTCCAGATATATTTTTAACCGCCCAAATAAGTATGATGCTATACGTACTCCCCTTGTTCACCGAAACCTGTATAATATCCATCAGCATGGCAGAACTGACACCAACAGAACAACTCGAAGAAATAAAGCGCAATGCCGAGGCGCTCTCCGAACGCATCTCCGCGATCACCCGCGACCTCGACCTCCCCGCGCTCGATATCGAGATCAAAGGGCTGGAATCGGAACTTGAAAATCCCGATATCTGGAACGATCCGCAGAAGGCCGGCGAGATAAATAAAAAACTTGCACGACTGAAAGAAAAACGTCAGGTATGGCTCGACCTTGCCGCTGCTGCAGTCGACGCCGCCGAGTTTGCAGAACTTGCCCTCGCGGAGGATGATCCCGCCGGACATCTCGACGACGCGATAGAAACCTATCAAACCGCGCTAAACGGCATCGACAAAGAGGAAGTAAAACTTCTTCTCTCAGAACCTGAGGACCCCGGCGACGCGATCTGCTCGATTCAGGCGGGCGCGGGCGGCACCGACGCGCAGGATTGGGCATCTATGCTCCTCCGGATGTTTCTCCGCTACTGCGAGCGCGCCGGATTCAGGGCGACCGTGCTCGATGAGCATCCCGGCGAGCAGGCGGGAATCAAGTCGGCCATGTTCGAGGTCGAGGGCGAGTACGCGTATGGTTACCTCAAATGCGAGGAAGGAATTCATCGCCTCGTCCGAATCAGCCCGTTCGGTCAGAACCGCAGGGAGACAAGTTTCGCGAGTCTTGACGTGACTCCCGTGGTCGAGGAGGCGGAGATCGAAATCGATGAGGACGATCTGAAAATCGACACCTACCGCTCATCCGGCGCGGGCGGTCAGCATGTAAATAAAACCGACAGCGCGGTCAGGATCACGCATATCCCAACCGGTACCGTCGTGAGCTGCCAGAACGAGCGGTCGCAGCACAAAAACAAAGCCACTGCGATGAAAATTCTGAAAAGCCGTCTTGTCAAAATGGAACATGAGAAACTCGCTGCCGAAGCCGAGGCGGAGCGCGGTAAGAAACTCAAGATTCAATTCGGCGGCGGGCATATACGGAACTATTTCCTTCATCCGCGCAAGCAGGTCAAGGATGCGCGCACCGGACATGAAACCGGAAACGCAGACCGTGTCCTCGACGGCGACCTCCAGGATTTCATCGATGTCTATTTACGCAGCCAGGTTGCCGGAGCAGGGAAGAATTCATCGGGAAATAACTGAACATTCAATATTCCGTAGAACAGCACGGCAGTGCGTCCCCCGGTTTAATAAATAAGGACGCACTGCCGTGCTGTTCTACGGTTGACTAAGACCAATCCTGTTAATTGACGCTCGTTTAATTGAGGGGACACTTTTTTTTGCCCCGCAGATCCCCGATTAATTCATCGTTGTAG
>CBDUUJ010000465.1:0-2535 GCA_965370205.1 uncultured bacterium | reverse complement strand
GTTTATTATTGTCAGTATGGTTGGATGCCAGTCGAATCCGGCAGTACCGGATATCGATCCCCAATCTGACAACCCGGTATTGGAAACTGCTTCCACATGCAATACGCATCACCCTCTCGGGTTTTACACAATCGTGATAGAACCTTTTGAATCCGAAGTCACGGTTCTGCCGCTTCGATCGGCAGAATGGCACCTGAATATGACGGGTGTGCTGAATTCCACGATGGGTATCTCCATCGCACTCGTGCCGGGTGAATCGGATCCGGCCAACGGTTTGATCGTCATTGACATCACACTCGAACATCCGTTCGGCAGCAAACCCCAGCTTGCGGGATTCGATGTCAAGGGGATCCTGATAACGCCGGGTTCCTTCAGCTTCAGTTCGTATGTTTTCGCCGATGTCGATGAGACGAGGCTTGAAAACGCGGACGGTTACACGCGCTGGTGGAATCCGACGGAATTCACAGCCCCGGGAATGTTCGGCTACACACAGGGAATACTCAGCTCGTCCCCGGAATCCGCACTAACAGCCACAGTAAACCCATATAAGTATTTCGCCGACATCCTCTACCCGAAAAGCTCGCTCGCCGCTGTCGCTTATGAACCGCTGGATAGTGACCAGGGCAGAGGTGTTTTCACAGCCGGCTCCAGCAATACAAGGCGTTACAATATCCGGTTCGAAATGGACCCGGGTCCGCAGATCGTTTACGGTTACGCGGTCGACTGTTCCTGGGCCGCCCCATCGCCGAATCCGCCATCCGAGGTCCCGGACGACTTTCCGATCGAGGCGAATCAGCCCGAAGCGTGGCGCGTTGGATTCGCCGAGCAGGTCAACAGTCTTTACTATGACAGCGAGTCCGGAACCAGCGGCGGGGTCCTGAGATATCTCGTCAACGTACACGACTGGCAGGGACAGGTCGCAGGAAATATCGAAGCCGAGATTTATAATGTTCTGATTTACGCGCCTGACCTTTATTCCGGCGGTGCTTACGCGGTTTACCAGGAAGAGACCGCCGAGAAGGCAATATATACTGCCGATCTGACCGATTTAGTCAATGCCACAGGCGCAGGGGAAACGCTTGTTATCTGCATGGCAAGTACGGCTGACGGCTCAGAATACAAGCAGAATGATTTTCCGGCTCCGGTAGAATCTCCTCTTATCGCATATCAGGTATTAATAGCGGACATTATCGATCCTGCATGCGACCCTGACGCGAATAATCAATTATCAGAAGCCGAAGAGATCGGGTTATCGGGCAACGTTACCGCTGAATTGTGCGATTCGGTTGATGTCGAGGACTGGTACTGGTTCGAGATCCCCGCGGGATATGAGGCGAGTGGAGAGATTCGATGGTACAACGACGCGGATTCAAGTGAACTTGAATTATATGATGCACAGGGAAATTATCTCATAGATTCATGTACGGTGGCGGCCAACCTGGATGTCATAGATGTTGATGGGCTTTTCATGCCGCCGGGAAAATATTATCTTCGAGCTCATGCTACACAGATAGTAAATCCCGGTCCGGGAGCCATGGTTTATCATCTTGAGACCGATCTCGAACTGAATAATGTGGAACCATTGAATCCGGTGGATGTTACTCCGATAAGCTGGGACTGCGCTGCAAGCTGGCTGGGTACTGCTCACGATCTGGAAACCAGGCTGATGATGACCGGATCTGCGGGAACCTGGAGTTACGCATATGACAGCCTGGGATTTTTTTGCATGGGCAGAACGTGGGACGGTTTCAGTTCCAACCCCGGATATTACCATCCGTATTTGTATATCTGGGATTACCCCACGGGAGGAACTGTTGATCTCATTGATTATTCCGAATTACATACACCGGTCAAGACCGAGTCAGTCCTTACCTTATCAGACCCAATCGAAGCGATGGTAATGAACTCCACTCATTTGTACATCATGGTTGATGAAGGAGCGAACAGTTACATCCGGGTCTACGATTACGCGACCGATCCGACAAATCCGGTTTTTCTCGGCGGACTTCAAATAGTTCTTCATGATGTAAAAAGGCTTGCGTTAATAGATCCGGAGGGCCCCCATACTTCGCTTGTAGCGATGGATCAGACAAAAATGGAGGTTTATGATGTTGAAATCCCGGCGTCTATTGTGGCAAAAGTAATTGAAACTATGGCCAATGGGTTCAACCTGGATATGTGCGTGACAGGGAACTACATTGTTAAAACATATGTTAATTGGGTTCCCAACGCGCGTCTGCAAGTAAGTAAATATGACAATGTTACCGGATTGGAACCCTGGGGAACGATCGCCCTGTCCGAATTCGGAGAATATGTTACTGCAAATGGAGTATATGCCTACGTCAGCAGCCCCGATTATGGTATTTATGTGATCGATTTCCAGACTAAAAATGGATTTGTGGAGTCATTCTCAATACCGACATCGACCCAGTCTCGTTATATCCACGCGACTGAAAATTATTTATTGAACGTACAGGACGGCCCCGGAGTGGTTGAGTACGATTTATCGAATCCGGCAATTCCTGTCGAGGGTGC
>CBDUUJ010000464.1:0-2544 GCA_965370205.1 uncultured bacterium | reverse complement strand
GAAGAAGCTCCACCTCCTGTTGAGGAACAGACTCCTGTTGCGGTTGAGGAAGCTCCACCTGTCGAGGAACAGACTCCTGTTGTGGTTGAAGTGGAAGTTGAGGCCATCCAGGAAGAAACCTCTGAAGAGAGCTTTGTCATTGAGGAAGTTGTCCTTGAGCCGGAACCCGAGGAAGCGCCAATGCTTGCCGAGGCGCAACCCATTGAAGAAGAGGAAATTTCAGTTGAGACTATCGAGTCATCCGAAGAAATAAGCCTGTCTGCGTTTATCGGAAGAGCTGTTGAAGTTGATGAATCCGATGAATTCGGAGGGGTTCTGATCACCGGTATTGAGTTCGAGACGGTGAATGGCGCAGATGTGATTTATCTTGCCACGGACGGTTATCTGGAAGGCTGGGAGGTTCAGCCTCTCAATTTCCCGACGAAGCTGGTGGTCCGGCTTCCTGAGTCGCGTCCTGTATATCAAAACGGTGATAGCCAGAGGTTTGACGAGAGAGTGGACGGTGCGGTGGTTGATCAGTATGTGGCAACAGGTTCAATCAGCCAGGATTATTCATTCACTACATTGACGATATATGCGCACGAAGTCGAATCGACTGTTGACCTCGGATACGATGTCCGTGTAAATGACGGTGTATGGAAGATCGCAGTATTCCGGAGGGATGGAGCGAGTCCGTTTGGATACGAACCCACGCCGGTTCAGATGGTTGATGAGGAAGAACCGGAAATAGCCATTCCCGAGATCCGGTCGGTCAGGGAATTCATTGAGCCTGAGATTGATGAGGAAATCACTCCTGAGGAAATTATAGAGAATGAACCCAAGCTGAGCATGACACTGGAGGATGCGAACATTCGTGACGTTCTCCACCTGATTTCCCAGCAGGCCGGTCTCAATATTCTGATTGACAATTCGGTTCAGGGAAAGATTACGATCAGTCTCACCGATGTTCCCCTGTTTGAGCTTCTCGACCTTCTCGGAGCACAGATGGACTTCACTTATGTCGTGCGCTCGGGCGTGTACATTTTCGGTGAATCCAGCACATTGCAAAAGGACTGGAATACATGGCCCAGATGGTACATATCGCTCAGTTATGCCGATCCCGACCAGCTCAGGGGTATTCTTGTTTCGATGCAGGTCCTTGGGAACGATCAGATCATGATCTATCGTGGTGCAGTCGGCGGAGCAGGCGGAACCTCGATTGCCCAGACCGTAATGATCCTTCAGGGTGAGATTCAGGATATGGAGCGCGCCTACCAGATTATCTGCGCGGTAGACCAGCCTCCTGTGATGGTTCAGGTCGAATTCCAGATACTGAACACATCGATTACCGATAACGAGAACTTTGGATTCCAGTTTAACTTCGGAACCGGGACGGGAACCACCAACCTGTACTTCAGTGAGCAGGTTTCCGCAGATCCCGACATGGGGCCGTTTACGCAGGGCTTTGATCGACTGCGTGCCGGGAATCAGAATGTATACAGTATTAACTATGTCATTAACTACCTGCTTGAAGAAGGCTATGCGGAGCTTCTGAACCGGTCGACACTGACAGTGGCCAACAACCAGCAGGGCAGCCTGTTTGTCGGTGAAACGATTCCTTATCGCTCGACCTATCAGGTGAGCGAGCTTGGCCGTGTGACCCAGCGTGTTGCCAACCAGACTGTGGGTCTCACGCTGAACTTCAGACCGCACGCAAATCCGGATGGAACGGTAACTATGTTCCTGACGCCGTCGAATTCAAATCTTCTTGAGCTGACCGATATCGGTCCGAGAACAGTCGACCAGAGATTCTCGACAACAGTGAGGGTCAAGGACGGCGAGCCGTTCATTATCGGCGGGTTCATCCGTGATGAGCAGCGCGTTAATTACGATCGGTTCCCGTTCCTGAGTGAGCTTCCGCTCCTGGGGCACCTGTTCCGAAATCGCGAGACAAAGAAAACCAAGAGCGAACTTATATTCGTTTGTACTCCCCATATCATCAAGCCGAGCATGCATCTGCCGGAGATCTGGACAGACGAGGATTTCCAGGTGCCGTTGCCTATAAGTGGGGATCGGTACTGATTTTATAATGGCGGGGATGTTTATTGATGTCGTATGAGACGTCGAGGTGTTCAAGTGAAAAAACATATTATCAAATTTGCTCTGATCCTTTTGTTATTGCCGATGCTGATCGGGTGTGAATTCAAGCCCGAAGATAAATGGCCGCAGATAACCTGGTGGGAAACCGCGGCCAATTTTGATGTAACCGTGGATTTCATCGAAGGATTCGGCATACCGCAGCTCACGATTCCGGACAGGACGGTTGATCTGACCGTTGATATTTCAACTTACAATACTAACCAGGGATTCGATGTCAGAATATTTCTGGAGAGTGTAGAGCATATCTTCACTGTTTTTGAGAATAACCTGCCGATTGGGTCCTACAGGACGATGCTTCCGATTACCGAGGTACATAAGAGAGATAATGTCAAGGGCGTATTGCAGTGTGGCGGGACACCCCCACAGGGTACTATTCAGCTTGCAATCAGATTTACGCCTTGTTAC